>NZ_JBVINN010000025.1:0-129062 GCF_055579305.1 Kitasatospora sp. NPDC032757
CCCAACGCGTGCAACGGCGCCGAGCGGTACAGCTCCAACGCCTCCTCCGGCGTGATCCGGCCACCACCGGCGGCCCGGTCGAGCACGGCCTGCAGGTCGGTGCTGGGCGCATCGAGGGTGGTCGCTGCGAGCTCGGACACCTGGCGGCCTTCTCTCTCTCGGGTACTGCTGCATGTTCCGGTGCTTCCGGAGGCTTCCGGATACGGCCGAACCAGCCTACGCCAGGGCATTGCGGCCGCCGTGTCAGCCCGCTCTCCGCATGGTCCCGGACGGGTTCCCGGCCGGCGGGTCGGCGGAGGTGAAGCGGACGGTGCCGTCCTGCTGCAGGATGAGCGTCTCCGTGTTGGAACCGCCGGTGCACGCGCCGGGGAACGAGGAGCGGACCAGCCGGGAGGTGAACACCAGCTTCTCCGGCGACGCGGAGTCGAGCCTCCAGGCGCCTTCGCAGGCGATGGAGAGCGGGCCGCTGGTGGCGTTGCGGCTGGTGGTGTTCTCCTGCCCGACCGCGGCCTGACCGATCACCAGCGTGGTGGTGCCGGCGGGGAGGCCCTTCTCGGTGGTCATCTCCCCGCTCCAGGTACCGAGGAAGCGTGCCGGGACGACACCGGGACCGGCGGACGGGGTGGTCGCGGGCCCGGAGGAGGCGGATGAGGAGGTGGCGGGCGTGCCCGTCGAGGGCGTACCCGTCGAGGCCGTGGGCGGCGGCTGGGTGACGCCGGTCGCGCCGGCCGGCGCAGAGGTGCTGGCGGTGGTGTCCGTGATCTCCGGGTCCGCGCTCCCCTGCCAGCTGAAGAGCCCGAGCTTGACGGCCACCAGGGCCAGTACGACCGCGGTCACTCCGGCGATCGCGACCGGCCACCGCATCCGCCGCTCCTGTTCCCGGGCCAGCTGCCGCCCGGGCGAGGACCCCGGTGCCCAGGTCGGTCTCGCCCCGGCTCCGGTCGGTACACCGGCGCCGGCCATCGGCGTCCACTCCGGCGGCGCCTCGACCGGCGTGCCCCCGCCGATCGTGGGGGTCCGCAGCGGCAAACCGTCCACCGGAGCACCCGCCGGCCCGGGCACGTCCGCAGGCCCCGGAGCACCCGCCGGCCCCGGCCCGACCACGTGATCCGGCTCCCCCTCCAGGTCCAGCAGCCGGACGGCGCTGCGCCCCACCTCCGCCGCCAGCGCGGGCGGCAGCCAGCCGCCCCTGCCGAGCCGGACGGTGGCGGTGCCGTCGGCGTCCAGCCGGGTCCGCAGCTGATCGGGTGTCGGACGGGCGGCTGGGTCCTTGGCCAGGCAGTCGAGCACGACCGCCCGCAGCGGCCCGTCCAGCCCGGAGAGCTCCGGCTCCTCGTGCAGCACCCGGTAGAGCAGGACCGCGACGCTCACGCCCTCCCCGAACGGCTGGGTTCCGGTGGCCGCGAAGGCGAGCACCGCGCCGAGCGAGAAGACGTCGCTGGCCGGCCCGGCGGGCTGCCCGTTGGCCTGCTCCGGGGACATGAAGCCGGGCGAGCCGACCACGTACCCGGACTGGGTGAACCCGCTGGTCGCGTCCAGCGCGCGGGCGATGCCGAAGTCGATCAGCCGCGGCCCGTCAAGCGTCAGCAGCACATTGGACGGCTTGACGTCCCGGTGGACCAGGCCGAGCCCGTGCACATGGGTGAGCGCCTCTGCCAGCCCGACGCCCATGGTCCGCACTGCCGACTCGGGCAGCGGCCCGAACTCCCGTACGGCGGCGCCGAGCGCGGGCCCGGCCACGTAGCCGGTGGCCACCCAGGGGTGTTCGCCCTCGGTGTCGGCGTCCAGCACGGGCGCCGTCCAGGAGCCGCCGACCCGCCGGGCCGCGGCGACCTCCTGACGGAAGCGCGCGCGGAACTCGGCGTCCTCGGCCAGCTCGCCGCGGACCAGCTTGACGGCAACCGTGCGCCCACCGGCCGTCCGCCCGAGGTAGACCCGGCCCATCCCGCCCGCGCCGAGCCGGCGCAGCAGCCGGTACCCGCCCACCTGGCGCGGATCGTCCGCCCCCAGTGCCTGCATCCCGCATGCTCCCCTCGCCCGCCCGCCCGGCCTCGCCACCGGTCACCGGCCAGCAGCCACCGCCGGCCGCCGCTGTCACGGATCTCGCGTGCAGACGCTACCGGGCCACGGGAGCAGGAAAGGGCACAGCTCGCACCCCTTCCTCTACTTCCTCTGCTTCCTACTTCGGCCGGCGGTCGGCGGTCGGCGGTCGGCGGTCGGCCCACCACCGGCTCTGCGGTCAGACGACCGCGGGCACCGACTCCAGCAGGCGGACCGCGACGTCCGGCGCGAAGCCGCTGTCGCGGGCGACCCGGCTGGCGAACTCGGCCATGCCGGCCAGCTGCCGCTCGCCGAGCGAGAAGTCGAGTGCCTTGCTGAAGTAGCGCTCCAGCACCCCGGCGTCGAACGCCTCCCAGCGGGCCGCGTGCTCGGCCACCTCGCGGGCCTCCACCAGCGAGAGGTCGCGGGACTCCAGGAAGGCCCGGTGGACCGCCGCCGTCAGCTCGGGGCTGCGCTCGGCGAATTCGCGGCGGGCGGCCCAGACGGCGAAGACGAAGGGCAGCCCGGTCCACTCCTTCCACATCTCGCCGAGGTCGTGCACCGCGAGACCCTGCGCGGCCGCCTGGCCCAGGTAGGCGCGGAGCGCCGGGTCGCCGATCAGGACGGCGGCGTCGGCCTCGGCGAGCATCGCGTCCAGGTCGGGCGGGCAGCTGAAGTACTCCGGCTGCACCCCCTCGCGCTCCTCCAGCAGCAGCCGGGCCAGCCGCACCGAGGTCCGGCTGGTGGAGCCGAGGGCGACCTTGCGGCCGTCCAGCTCGGCCAGCGGCAGCTTGCTGACGATCACGCAGGACATCACCGGGCCGTCGCTGCCGACCGCGATGTCGGGCAGGACGAGCAGTTCGTCCGCGTGCCGCAGGTACTCCACGCAAGTGATCGGACCGATGTCCAGCGAGCCGTCGACCAGTTGGTCGCTCAGCTTCTCCGGGGTGTCCTTGGTGAGATCCAGATCGAGCAGATTGCCCGTTCTGGCCAGGCCCCAGTAGAGAGGGACGCAGTTCAGGAACTGAATATGCCCGACCCGCGGCCTGACCGGGGTGTTCTCCCGGGGCTCCTGCGTTTCCGCATCCGGTACCGCCACTGCGCCGCTCCCTTGCTGTTCGTGCGCCTCCCCCGCACCGTACGCCTGCCGCTCCGGAAGGCTCGCACCGGCCTTACGACACGCCCGATCCGGCTCGTAAGTCACCCCTGGTCGTGACAGCGCACGCATGCTAGCGTTGCTGTCAGTTGCAGTTTGATTCCCCTTGCAGTACTTGAAGCCTGCGGAGCATGTAACCGCAGGCTTTTTGTAGTTTTTCAGCAATATCGAAAAACTCCGGACCCGTCCGGAGGCAGGGCGATCAGCGCAGCGGACCGGGTGCCACACGGTGTGGCCCCCAACACGTCCCTCGCAAGGAGAACGGCATGGCTCAGGGAACCGTCAAGTGGTTCAACGCTGAGAAGGGCTTCGGCTTCATCGCCCAGGAGGGCGGCGGCCCCGACGTCTTCGTCCACTACTCCGCCATCAACGCGAACGGTTTCCGCTCGCTGGAGGAGAACCAGGCGGTCAGCTTCGACGTCACCCAGGGTCCGAAGGGCCCGCAGGCGGAGAACGTCACCGCTATCTGATCATCCTCTGATGACCTGATCGCTCGGGACCCCTCGGGTCCGCCGGCGGCCCTGCGGCCGTCACCATGAGCACAAGAGAAGTACCCAAGGGGGCCCGCCCATCGTCGTCGGGCCCCCTGCCTTTTGTCCCGGATCCACCGACCTCTGCTCCGGGCCCCGGCCCCCTGCTCCCCGGGCCTTCCTACGGGGCGGCCGGCAACTCGCCCCCGATCCGGGCCGGCGAGGAGAGACCGAGCGGTACCAGCGCCAGGCAGAGGCCCAGCACCGTCACCAGCACCGTGCCGCGCAGCCCGAGCCCAGCCCCCAGCCGGCCGCCGAGCAGCGCGCCCAGCAGGGCCACCCCCATCGCGACGAAGCGGTTGGTCGCCGCCACCCGCCCCTGGAGCCAGCCGCCGAAAGCCGCTTCCAGGCCGGGTACCTGACCCGCTCCAAGCAGGTCCTCCGGGCCACCGGCCGCCCGTCCGACTGACACTCCCGTCCGGCCACCGGCCACCGCACCGGCACGTCACCCACGTTCACACCATGAGCCCGGACAGCCCTGGCCCCACCGCTCAGGCAGGGGCCTTCTCCTCCCGGAACCAGCTGCCCGCCCGGCCGCAGTCGAGGCAGAAGTCGGTGACCCAGCGCCCCGGTCGGCCGAATCTCTCGGCGGGCGCGTCGGCCTCCTCGTCCACGTAGTTGTCGTCGCCGCACCACGAGCAGAGCGCGTCGCGTCCCTCGTAGCGCTGCAGGGTCCTCAGCCCGGGGTCGGCGCTTCTCCGGCGGCGGCCGATCCAGTCGCAGGCGAGGCAGCGCAGCCAGATCACGTCGGGCCGGCGGCGCAAGGACCCGCACAGGGAGCCGAGTTCGCCTCCGCACACCGGGCATCGCATGGTGTTCTCCCTTCTCCTCGCCCAGCATGCCCGCGGCCCGGCCTGCCGATGTGTCAGGATCCCGGGATGGACGGACTGATGATTCGCCGGCGGGTCGATGACGACATGGAGGGCTGCCTCAAGGCCCTCGCCACGGTCCAGGCGGCGGACCGCTACCCGGTGGACTGGCCCGCCGATCCCGAGGGCTGGCTGACCCCGGCGGACCTGGTCGGTGCCTGGGTGGCCGTGGACGGATCGGAGGTCCTCGGACACATGGCCCTCACCGGCGCCGGACCGGAGCTGGCCGCCGTCGTGGGGCTCCCCGAAGACCGCCTGCTGGCCGTCGCCCGGCTCTTCGTCGGCACCGCGGCCCGGCGGCGCGGGGTGGCCGTGAAGCTGCTGGGCACGGCGGCCGAAGCCGCCGAAGCCCACGGGCTCGGGCTCGTCCTGGAGGTCGAGGAGGGCGCGACGGCGGCCGTCCGGCTCTACGAGCGCGCCCGGTGGCGCTACGCCGGCACCTCCACGGCGGACTGGACGACGGCGGACGGCCGCCTCGCACGGCTGCGGGCGTACCTCGCCCCCGAGGAGGACCGGCGGACCGGTTGAGACGGGCGCCGGCGCCGGCCCACGCCGGGCGGCCGGCGCGCCCGCCGCGGGCCGGCTCCTGCGGCGCATCAGGCCCGTTCCCGTCCGGCGGTGGAAAGGCCTCGCCCCCGCGTCGGGCGGACCGACGCGGGGGCGAGGCCGAACGTGGCCGGAATCAGGCGGTGGCCACGGCCTCCTTGGTGGCCTGGGCCGGGACGACGGCCGCGGGGGCGTCCTCGTAGAGGTCGCCGTGCGGGTTGTTGTAGGCGGCCAGGTCGAGGGTCTTCTCGCGGGCCGCGACCAGGATCGGCACGACCGCCTGACCGGCGACGTTGGTCGCGGTGCGCATCATGTCGAGGATCGGGTCGATGGCGAGCAGCAGGCCGACGCCCTCCAGGGGCAGGCCCAGGGTGGAGAGGGTCAGGGTCAGCATGACGATCGCGCCGGTGAGGCCCGCGGTGGCGGCCGAGCCGACGACCGAGACGAAGGCGATCAGCAGGTAGTCCTTGATGCCGAGGTCGATGCCGTAGACCTGGGCGACGAAGATCGCGGCCAGCGAGGGGTAGATCGCGGCGCAGCCGTCCATCTTGGTGGTGGCGCCGAACGGGACGGCGAACGAGGCGTACTCGCTCGGGACGCCGAGGCGCTCGGTGACGCGCCGGGTGACCGGCAGGGTGCCGACCGAGGAGCGGGAGACGAAGGCCAGCTGGATGGCGGGCCAGGCGCCCTTGAAGAAGTTGACCGGGTTGAGGCCGCCGGCGAACTTCAGCAGCAGGGAGTAGACGACGAACAGCACCAGCGCGCAGCCGATGTAGATGTCGGCGGTCAGGGTGGCGAAGGGCTTCAGCAGGTCCCAGCCGTACTTGGCGACGGACTTGCCGATCAGGCCGAGGGTGCCGAGCGGGGAGAGCCGGATGACCCACCAGAGGGCGGTCTGGACCAGCTCCAGGACGGACTCGCTGAGCTTGAGGACCGGCTCGGCCTTCGCCCCGAGCTTGATGATCGCCGCGCCGACCACGACCGCCAGGAAGACGATCTGGAGCACGTTCACCTGGGTGAAGGCGTCGACGATGTTGGTCGGGAAGATTCCGGTGAGGAAGTCGATCCAGGTGCCGGTGGACTTCGGCGGCTTGAGGCCCTCGGTCGTGAGGTTGGTGCCCTCGCCCGGGTTGGTCAGCAGACCCAGGCCCAGGCCGATCGCGACGGCGATCAGCGAGGTGATCAGGAACCAGAGCAGTGTGCGGCCGGCCAGGCGGGCCGCGTTGGTGACGTTCCGCAGGTTGGCGACGGAGACCACGATCGCGGTGAAGACCAGCGGCGGGACGGCCAGCTTCAGCAGCTGGACGAAGATCCTGCCGATCGTCTCCAAGGTGGTGGCCAGCCAGGAGATGTCGGCCGCGCGGGCCAGGTAGCCGAGGCCGACGCCGAACACGAGGCCGGCGACGATCTGGACCCAGAACGGGGTCCTGCCGAGCTTTGAATTGCGCAGACTGGCGAGCACGGACGGCGACGACGAGGTCGCCTCGGGCGCTGTGGACATGACGGTGCGGCTCCGGGGGAGGGCGTTGCTGACGGTGAGGTGACGCGGGGAAGGCGGCACGGCGCGCGGGCCGGACGGGAATGGGTCGGCCCCCGGTCAGGGGCGTGCCGCCTGGATACAGCTCATGGCGATACAGCTCATGGCGCGACAGCGGCGCGGGCTGCCCACAGCACCCGGCAGGCAGCACCGGCGGGCGGCGCCGGGCATCGAGCCCAGGCCGTTCGTCCGGGGTGCTCCTGAGGTGGTCATGGCCGACACGTTAGCAGTAAAGGTTTGAGATGTTCAAAGTACTTGTTTGAGGTGAGGGCGACCTTCCGATCAAATCCGGACACGAACGAGACTGACGCACCATCAGTTCTTCCGACCATCCCGATTGACCATCGCCGGTTATACGTATAACTTGGAGGCAGCCCCCCGCCCCTCCCTGCCCGGAACCGGAGAACCGTCCATGGGCTATCTCGCCCTGCTCCGAGCCCCGCACGTCAGCCGCCTCCTCTTCGGCACCCTGCTCGGCCGCCTCCCCGCCGGCATGACCGCCCTGGTGATCGCCCTGGCCCTGCGCGAGGCCGGCGCACCGTACAGCCGGATCGGGCTGGCCACCGCCGCCTACGCGATCTCGGCCGCCGTCGGCGGGCCGGTGCTGGGGCGGATCGTGGACCGCACCGGACAGCCGCGAGTGCTGCTCGCCTCGGCCGTGGTCGCCGGCGGCGGCTACGCGCTGCTCGCGCTCGCACCCAGCTCCGCCGTGGCCGCACCGGTCGGCGCCGCGATCGCCGGCCTGGCCATGCCGCCGCTCGAACCCTGCCTGCGCTCGCTCTGGCCGGACGTCGTCGAGGAGAAGCAGCTCGACACCGCGTACGCCTTCGACTCCGCCTCGCAGCAGATCCTCTACGTCGCCGGACCGCTCGCGGTGGCCGGCATCGCGGGCGCGTTCAGCCCGGTCGCGGCGCTCTGGGTGGCCGCGGGCCTGGGCCTGGCCGGGGCACTGATCGTGGCCACCGCCGGACCGGCCCGGGCCTGGCAGGCGCCGCCCCGCGCGCACTCGGCCGGCCTGCTCGGGCCGCTCCGCTCCCCCGGCCTGGTCCTGCTGCTGGTCGGCCTGGCCGGCGCCGGCTGGACGGTCGGCGCGCAGAACGTGCTCTTCATCGCCTACGCCGAGGCCCACGACGGCGGACTGCCCGGCGGCGCGGGGACGCTGCTGGCCCTGGCGGCACTCGGCGGCCTGCTCGGCGCGCTCGCCTACGGCGCGGTGCGGTGGCGCAGCTCCACCGCCAGCCGGACGTGGGTGATGGCGCTCGGGATGGCCGCCAGCTACCTGCCGCTCATGCTGCTCCCCGGGCCGTACGCGATGGCCGGGCTGGCCTTCCTCTCCGGCATCGGGCTGGCGCCGCTGCTCGCCGCCGCGTTCGTGCTGGTCGCCGAGCTGGCGCCGGCCGGCACCGTGACCGAGGCGTTCGCCTGGCTGGTGACGCTGTTCGCGACCGGTAACTCGCTCGGCTACGCCGTCTCCGGCAGCCTCGCGGAGGGCTCGTTGCGCTCGGTGGCGCTCTGCGCGGTGGGCGGGATCGCGCTGGGCGGGCTGCTGCTGTTCGGCGCCCGCCGCTGGTTCCGGCCCGCGCCGGCCGCCGCCACCCCGGTGGCGGCGCCGGTACCGGTGGGCTGAGACCCACCCGCAGAGGTGGGCCGAGACCCGCCCCAGAGACGTGACTGCGCCCGTCGGACCGGGTGGTCTGGCCGACGGGCGCAGTCACTTGCACATGCACCTGCGTTCCTGTGTTCACCGGCCCCCGGCCCGGCTCGATCAGCCGTGGCGGCCGCGGCCTCCCCAGGCGATCAGGGCGAGCAGCAGGGCTGCGCCGAGAACGGCCGCGCCGAGCAGGCCCGCGAGGGTGCCGAGCCCGCCGCCGTGGGCCCCGGCGGGCGGGGCACCCAGGGTGCCGGTGAGCAGGGTGCCGCCGAGGAGCCCGAGGACGGCGGCCAGCCGTACCAGGCGTGGCAGGCGTGGAGGTCTGGATCGGAGCATCCGCATGGCGGAATCTCATCGTCCGTTTATCTGCCCGGCCTCGCGGCGCGAGACGCCCTGACGATATTTCACCTGTTCGCACCAGGGGTTACCCGAACGGCCCTTCCGATGGCGGGGGCCCGGGCGCCGATGGACCGGGCGCCGATGGCCGGGGTCGGCGGACGGGAGCGGGCGGGCGGCGGTGGTCCCGCGGTGTCAGCGGGGTCGGCGGGGTCAGCCGGCTCAGCGGGCGGCGGAGACGGCCGCGGTCGAGGAGCGCAGCACCAGCGAGGTGGCCAGCGGCGGGACCGGGGCGACCGGCTCGCCGCGGAGCAGGTCCGCGAGGGCCGCGACTCCGGCCCGGCCCAGCTCCTCGCCGGGCAGGTCGACGGTGGTGAGCGGCGGAGTGAGCAGGCCGGCCACCGGGATGTTGTCGATGCCGACCACCGAGAGGTCGGCGGGGACGCGCAGCCCGAGTTCGGCGGCGGCCTGGTAGACCCCGGAGGCCACCACGTCGTCGTCGCAGATCACCGCGTGCGGGCGGTCCGGGCGCTCCAGCAGCCGGCGGGCGACGCCGAGGGCGGCGGGCTGGCCCTCGTTGAGGCTGACGCCCAGCTCGATCACGTCCAGGCCGAGCGCCCGGGCCGCCTCCTCGAACGCGGCCTGGCGGACCCGGAAGGTGTACGCGGAGTGGGTGGAGCGCAGCCGGCCGAGGCGGCGGTGGCCGAGCCCGGCCAGGTGCTCGACGGCGGCCCGCATGCCGCCGGCCACGTCCAGCTCGATGGTCGGGCGGGCCCGGTCGGTGCCGGGGTCGGCGTCCAGGAAGACGGCAGGGGTGTCGGCGGGCAGCTCGCCGAGCTGGCTGTCGTCCGGGGAGCAGATCAGCATGCCGTCGAAGCGGCTGGTGGTGGCGGCGTCGGCCAGGGTGGCGCTCCCCCAGCCGGAGCTGACCACGACGGCCAGGCCGTGCTTGCCGGCCTCCTCGTGGACGCCCTCCAGCACCCGGCCGAAGAACGGGCCGAGGATGTTCGGGACGGCCAGCAGGATCATGCCGCTGCGGCCGAGGCGCAGCTGCCGGCCGGCCGCCTGCGGGCGGTAGCCGAGGCTGCGGGCGGCCTCCCGGACGCGCTCGCGGGTGGCGTCGGAGACCCGGCGGCCGGCCTCGGAGCCGGAGAAGACCAGCGAGACGGTGGCCTGGGAGACCCCGGCGAGGCGGGCGACGTCCCTGCCGGTGGGCTTGCGGACCGGCGCCGGCCAGGTGCCGAGAACGCCCTCACCGGGCGCACCGCCGGACGCGGCCGTCCCTCCGGACGCGCCGGACCCACGAGAAGTCGGACCGGCCGCCTTCTCGTGCGCGGGCTCGTCATGCGCGGGCTCGTCATGCGCAGGCTCGTCATGCGCAGGCTCGTCATGCGCAGGCTCGTCATGCGCAGGCTCGTCGTGCGCAGGCTCGTCGTGCTGTGGCGCGGGACCTGGGGCGGGGGCGGGCACGGCGCTGGTGCGGGTCAGCTCTGCAGGGCCGCCGCGCGGGCGGCGTCGTCGGCGGCGTCCTCCTCGGCGTTCTGCGCCGCGATCCGCTCGGCCGTCCGGTTGCGGAGACCGGAGACCTTGTCGGAGATCTGGGCCGACATCTCGTCGCGCTGCTTGCTCAGCAGGACGTAGCTGAGCGGCGCCGAGACCAGTGCGGCCAGCAGGAAGAGGAAGATGACGCCGAGCTCACCCTTGACCGGGATCACCCCGAAGTGGCCGAGCAGCAGGGAGAGCAGCAGGCAGCCGAGGAAGATGCTGACCCGCAGGGAGGTGTAACGGAGCGTGGCGTGCGACTTGCTGCTCACATTGCTGCTCACCGGGAACACATCCTTATCTGCGCGGGGCTCGGCCGGTCTCCCAGTGAAGCATGCCTGACGGACTGCGCGGGGCACGGGTCGCCCGTCCCCCGCGTCCGGGCGGCCGCCGGGCCGCCGTCAGCGCAGGTCGAGCCACATGGTGACGTCGTCGCGATCGTCCCCGGGGGCGACCCGGATCGCGGCCGGGACCCGGCCGGCCTCGGTCCAGCCGCAGCGCCCGTAGAAGGCCTCCAGACCGAGGCCGCCGCGCAGGGTCAGCCGCAGGCTCTCCAGGCCCCAGGCCCGGGCGACCCGTTCGGCCTCGGCCATCAGCCCGGCGCCGTAACCGCGCCCCTGGAAGTCCGGGTGGACCATGACCCGCTTGAGCAGCCGCCAGTGGTCCATCGGCCCGAACCGCATGGACTCGAAGAAGAGCAGGCCGGCGAGCCGGCCGGTCTCCACCTCGTGGGCGACCAGCAGCCGGTCCGGCTCGCCCGGCCCGACACCGGCGAACTGCACGTCGGCGGTCTTCCAGACCTCGTCCTCCGTCACCGGTGCGACGAAGCCGACCGCGCCACCGGCATTGGTGACGTCCGTCCAGAGCCGGACGGCGGCGGCGCGCAGGTCAGGGTCGAGAACCGGGTCGAGGGTGAAGGCGAGCGTCATGGCCGCGGAGCCTACCCGGCCCTTACGACAGTGCCGGGACCGGCCGGGCCGCCCCGCTCCCCCGCAGCGCCAGGCAGAGCACGACGGCGACCGCGCAGAGCCCGCCGGCCGCGTACCAGGCCAGGTCGTAGGTGCCGAGCGCGTCCCTGGCCAGGCCCGCCAGGCCGGCCACCACGGCCGCGCCGATCTGGTGACCGGCAAGCGCCCAGCCGAAGACGATCGACGCGTCCTCGCCGAAGTGCCGGCGGCAGAGCGCGACGGTCGGCGGCACGGTGGCCACCCAGTCCAGGCCGTAGAAGATCACGAAGGCCAGGATCGGCGGCTCCAGCGTGCCGGCGAACAGTTGCGGCAGCAGGACCAGCGAGAGCCCGCGCAGCGCGTAGTAGGCGACCAGCAGGCTCCGGGAGTCGAAGCGGTCGGTGGCCCAGCCGCTGGCGATCGTGCCGACCACGTCGAAGACGCCGACCAGCGCCAGCAGGCCGGCCGCCGTGGTCACGGGCAGGCCGTGGTCGTGGGCGGCGGGGATGAAGTGGGTGCCGACCAGGCCGGCGGTGGTCGCACCGCAGATCGCGAAGGAACCGGCCAGCAGCCAGAACGCCCGGGTGCGGCAGGCCTGGCGGAGCACCCGCAGCGAGCGGGCCACCGCCCGCCCGTCCGCCGCCGGCGCGGGCGGTGCCTCGGTGGCCCCGTAAGGGAGCAGGCCGAGGTCGGCCGGGCGCTCGCGCATCAGCAGCAGCACCGGGACGGCGACCGCGCTGGCCGCCAGCGACACGACCACCACCGCCGAACGCCAGCCGTGCTCCTCGACCAGCCAGGCGCCGAGCGGCAGGAAGACCAGGTTGCCGGCCGCGCCGCCGGCGGTCAGCACGCCGGTGACCAGCCCCTGCCGGGCCCGGAACCAGCGGCCGGTGATCGTGGTGGCGAAGGCACCGGCCATCGAACCGCTGCCTAGGCCGACCAACACTCCCCAGCAGAGGACCAGTTGCCAGGGCTCGCGCATCAGCATGGTGAGGCCGGCGCCGACCGAGATGGTGAGCAGCGCGCAGACCACCACCAGCCGGACGCCGAACCGGTCCATCAGGGCGGCGGCGAAGGGGGCGGTCAGGCCGTAGAGGGTGAGGTTGACCGAGGTGGCGCTGGAGATCGTCCCCGTCGACCAGCCGAACTCGTTGTGCAGCGCGTCCATCATCAGGCTGGGCGTGGAGCGGAACCCGGCCGAGCCGAGCAGGACCAGCAGCGAGACGGCGGCCACCACCCAGGCGTAGTGCGGCCGCGGCTTGCGGGCGCCGCGGGGGGCAGGGGACGCGACGGCGACGGGGGCGCCGGGAGAGGCGACGGGAGCAGGGGACGCGACGGCGACGGGGGCGCCGGGAGAGGCGACGGAGGTGGGGGCGGATGCGGGGGCGAGGACGTCCGGTTCGTTCACCCGGCCGAGTCTCCCGAACAGCCCGAACGCCCACGACTGGCCTGACTGCCAGCTTTCGCAAGGATCGGGCCAGCGACCGGCGTACGCTGAGGCACTGCATCGGGGCACGGGAAGGGAGACCGGGGTGGCGCACAAGGTCGCGGTACTGGCCCTCGACGGGGTGATCGCCTTCGAACTGGGCATCCCCGCAAGGATCTTCGAGTCGGCCAAGGACGCCGACGGCGTCCCGTTCTACCAGGTGGCCACCTGCACCGTGGACGGCCGGCCCGTCGCCACCAGCACCGACTTCCGGGTCGCCGTCGACCACGGGCCCGAACTGCTGGAACGGGCCGACACCGTGGTGATCCCGGCCTCCACCGATCCGGGCCCCAAGGAGGTGGACGCCGAGCTCAGCCCCGCCCTGATCGCCGCACTGGCCCGGATCCGGCCCGGCACCCGGCTGGTCTCGATCTGCACCGCGTCCTTCGTCCTGGCCGCCGCCGGCCTGCTCGACGGCCGCCCGGCCACCACCCACTGGAGCTACACCGGCCGGTTCGCCGCACTCTTCCCGAAGGTCCGGCTCGACCCGGACGTGCTCTTCACGGACGACGGCGACGTGCTCACCTCGGGCGGGGTGGCGGCCGGCGTCGACCTCTGCCTGCACATCGTGCGGCGCGACCACGGCAGCGCGGTGGCCAACACGGTGGCCCGCACCTGCCTGGTCCCGCCGTGGCGCGAGGGCGGGCAGAAGCAGTACGTGACGCTCCCCCGAACGGCCGCCGAGACCGGCCCCGGCACCGCCGCCGTCCGGGCCTGGGTGCTGGAGCACCTGGACGAGCCGCTGCCGCTGCGCCTGCTCGCCGACCGGGCGGGCATGAGCGTACGGACCTTCACCCGGCGGTTCCGCGAGGAGACCGGTGCCAGCCCGGGCCAGTGGCTGACGGTCCAGCGCACCGAACGGGCCCGGCAGTTGCTGGAGCGCACCGACATGACGATCGACCAGGTGGCCCGGGAGTCCGGATTCGGGACGGCCGCCTCACTGCGGCTCCGACTGCGCGGCCGGCTGGACGTCGCGCCGAGCGCGTACCGGCGCACCTTCCGCATGGTCGAGCCCGCCGGCTGACGGCCTGCGGGCGCCGTGGTCCGACGAGCCGGAAAAGTGGTCCCGCCGGTGGCCGAAACACGCCCCCCGGAGTGGACGGATTGGATGGCGACAGGCCGCACGCACCCCGAGCACGGCACGGCAGGCCGCCATCCAACCGCGACGCACGGGCCCTGAACCCGCGCCACCGCCCTCCGCACTCGCCAAGGAGCCACCGCGCGATCGGCAGACCACGGCCCCCCTGCTGACATGATCCCCCTGGACAGCAGCACCGCAGCGGCGTTCGGGTGTTCCCTCGGCGTCCCCTCGCGACGGAGAGCTGCTCCCAAGAGTGATCAGTCGGATACGTCACGTCAATGGCTTGTCCGAAATTCGGAATGGTTGCGTCAGGTTTCGGCCCGATGATCGCCGGGTGATCGCCCGGCGTCCCGCGGGGGTCGTCACTGCGCCAGCGAGGCCCAGTCCACGGTGGTCAGCGGGTCCACCGGCCGGGCGTCCGCGCCGATCTCGCACCAGACCCGCTTGCCCGAACCGTCCGGATACCAACCCCAGCGGTCGCAGAGCAGTTCGACCAGCTCCAGGCCGCGTCCGTTGGTGGCGTCGGTGTCCGGGCCGGCGTGCCGGGGGGCGGGGGCGACCTGGCTGGCGTCCGCGACCTCGACCCGGAGCGGGCCGACGGTCGCCGTCTCACGCACGCCACCGCCGACCGCACCACCACCGACCGCACCGCCACCGACCGCACCGCCACCGCCCACGCCCCCCGCCGCGGAGCCGTGCGCCGGGCCGTAGCCCGCGGTGACGTCGTCCATCGGGAAGCAGAGCCGGAGCACGGCCGGACAGCCGGTGTGCACCACGGCGTTGGTCACCAGCTCGGAGACGACCAGCACCACCGTCTCGGCGATCGGGGCATCCGGATCCACACCGTGGTTGAGCAGCCGTGAGCGCACCCAGCGGCGGGCCCGGCCGACCTCGGCGGGGTCCGCCTGCACCGCCAGCTGTACCTGAAGAACCTGCACCGCTCCACCACCCGCACTCGCAGTTCGGCCGTCGTCTCGATCGGGCCGGGTCGTCCAGCCGGCCGGCCCTGGCGCGCGCCGGGCCACCGCATGCCGGGCCGCGCCGCACGTCAACCCGGTACGTCGCACCCGCGCCACCTCGTCCGTCGCGCACTGGCTGCGACACGAATACGCCTCAGGATGAGTCGGCGGGCGGACCGCAGCAAGCGCTTCGGGCATATTCCAGCGATCGGGGGACAGGGCAGTGCATACTGTCCCGTTCACTCTCGCGAGCCTCGCACCGGCGCTCGTCCGACCGGGGGCCGAACCGGCCGGACACGCAGTGGCGAACCTACCGCCGGACGCCCCCGGTACCCGGCCCGCCACTCGCGAACCACCCGTGCGACATATGTCCAACGGCCTTCGAACAGCGGGATCGGTGGCAGATCCCACGATGTGACGATCCGAAACTGCGGGCTCCGTTCTGCCTGGAATCCACCCGTCCCCGGAAGAGCGCAAGATACCGTTGGGTACGGCAGCGAACCCCATGGCAGGAGGGTGGTTGACGATGGCCACCCCTGGCAGCGCCCCACGCTGGGACGTACAGCTCCAACGCCGGCTCGCCCGGGGCGAGGAGACCGCTCTCGGCGAACTCTACGACCAGCTGGCGCCGATGGTGCACGGGCTGGCCGGGCGGATACTGGCCGACCAGGCCGCCGCCGCCCAGCTCACCCGCGAGATATTCGCCCATGTCTGGGAGCACCCCGAGGCCTTCGACCCGGCCCAGGGCTCACTCCGCTCCTGGATCGGCTCGCTCACCCACCTCCGCGCGGTGGACCGGCTCCGTCTCCGGCGCGCCGCCGAGGCCCCGCTCGCCGGCGGGGACAGCGACGGCAGCGAGGACAGACCGATCGGCAACGACGGCTCCGGCAGCGGCAGTTACGGCGAGGTCTCACCCGTCGAGGAGGAGATCCGGACCGTGGCCACCGCCGCCCGGATCCAGATCGCCGTCGACTCCCTGCCGCAGAGCCTGCGTGAGACGATCACGGTGTCGTACTACGGCGGCCGCACCTATCAGGAGGCGGCCCGGCGCCTCGGCGTCAGCGAGCAGATCGCCAAGCAGCGGATGCGGCTCGGCCTGGAGCTGCTGGCCACCGAACTCGCCGAGGAGCGCGACCGCCAGCGGCGCGCCCGGCACGGCGACGACCGGCACAGCGACGACCGGCACGGCGACGACCGGCGCGGCGGCGGCCGGCAGCACGGCGAGCGGCACCGCGGCAACGGACAGCACGGCGACGGACAGCACGGGCACCAGCACCACGGGGAACAGCAGGACGAACAGCGCGACGACCGGCACCGGAACGAGGACGGGGGCACGTGACGACCACCGAGGAGCAGCACGAGGCCCTGCGCTCGCTGCTCGGCGCCTGGGCCCTGGGCGCCTGCCCGCGCCGCGAGGCCGCCGAGCTGGAACGCCACCTGCGGGCCTGCCCGGACTGCGCCGAGGACGCCGCCCGGCTGCGCGAGGCCGCCGGCTGGCTCGCCGTCGACGAACCGCTCGACCAGCCCGGATCGCTGCGCCAGCAGGTGCTCGACTGGTGCCTGTCCCGGCGCCCCGCCGAACTGCCCGTCCCCGCGTGGGGCGCGCCCTACACCGCCGAGACCGCCAAGCTCGACGCACTGCTGCGCGACCTCGGCCCGGAGGAGTGGCAGGAGGTGGCCGAACTCCCCTGGCACGGCGGCACCGAGTACCTGCGCCCGGCCGAGGTGCTCTGCCATCTCGCCGCCGTGGACGGCTATCTGGCCGTCGCCCTCGGCCTGCCCGACCCCGTCCCGGGCGCCCCCACGCCACCGGCCGGCCGCCGGCTGCCGTCGCAAGAGGCGGCCCCGCCCGCGCCCCGGGTGCCGCCGCAGGGCGGCCCGCCGTTCGCCGGGATCACCGGGCGCACCGCCCGGCTCACCGCCGAACAGGCCGGCCTGCCGCCGCAGACGGTGCGCGCCCGGTGGCGCCGGCACTGCCAGGAGCTGGTCCGCACCGCCGCGTTGGCCCCGCAGGGCAACACGCCCGTCGACTACGGCTTCGCGACCGTCCCGCTGCGCGACGCCTTCGTCGACCGGGCCTTCGAGTGCTACGTCCACGGCGAGGACGTGGCCCGCGCGGTGGCGTACCCGTACGACCCGCCGGCGCCCCAGCACCTGCGGCAGATGGTCGACCTGGCCGTCCGGATGCTCCCGGCGGCGCTGGCCGGGCTGCGTGCCGCACGGCCCGAGCACGCCGGGGCGCCCGCGGCTGCGCCGGGCAGGGACGGCCGGACGGGCCGGCAGGTCCGGCTGGTGATCGACGGCCCCGCGGCCGGTGAGTGGCTGATACCGCTGGACGGCCCGGAGAGCGGCCCGCCCGGAGGGGAACCGGTGGCCGCGATGGTGCTGGACGGGCTGGAGTTCTGCCAGCTGGCCGCCGCACACCGCGACCCGGACCGGCTGCCGGTGGGCGCGCACGGCGACCGGGCCGCGATCCGCGAGGTGCTCCACGCGGCCCCGCTGCTCTCGCGGCCGTAGGGCCGTGGAGCGTCGAGCCGTTCAGCCGCAGGCCTGGAGGCACGCAGGGCTGCAGGCATGCGGGCCCTGGCTCGCGGTCCGCAGCTGCGTGCCTCCGGCCCCGACGGTCAGGCGAAGACCACCGTACGGGTGCCGTTGAGCAGTACCCGGTGCTCGCTGTGCCACTTCACCGCGCGGGCCAGTGCCTGGCACTCGACGTCCCGGCCGAGCGCGACCAGCTGGTCCGGGGTGATGTCGTGGGTCACCCGGGCCACCTCCTGCTCGATGATCGGCCCCTCGTCGAGGGCGGCGGTGACGTAGTGCGCGGTGGCGCCGATCAGCTTCACGCCGCGGGCGTGCGCCTGGTGGTACGGCTTGGCGCCCTTGAAGCTCGGCAGGAAGGAGTGGTGGATGTTGATCACCCTGCCGGAGAGCGCGGTGCAGAGCTCATCCGAGAGCACCTGCATGTAGCGGGCCAGCACGACCAGTTCGACGTTCTCCTTGGCGACCAGGTCCAGCAGCTGCTGCTCCGCCTCGGCCTTGGTGTCCCGGGTCACCGGGATGTGGTGGAACGGGATGCCGTAGCCCTCGGTCAGGTCGCGGAAGTCGGTGTGGTTGGAGACCACCGCGGCGATCTCCACCGGAAGCGCGCCGATCCGGTTGCGGAACAGCAGGTCGTTCAGGCAGTGCCCGAACTTGCTGACCATCAGGACGATCCGCATCCGCTCGTCGGTCGGATGGATCTGCCAGTCCATCCCGAAGGAGGCCCCGATCGCGGCGAAGCTGGCCCGCAGCTTGTCCGCGGTGACGGGCTCGGCGGCGGAGAAGTGCACCCGCATGAAGAACAGCCCGCTGTCGCCGTCACCGAACTGCTGGCTGTCGATGATGTTGCACCCGGTCATGAAGAGGTAGCTCGAGACCGCGTGGACGATGCCCTGCTTGTCGGGGCAGGACAGCGTGAGGACGTACTGGGCGCTGGCCGGCTGCTGTTCCACGGTGGGGGGTTCCCGTCCTGAGGTCGTGCTGTTGGTGAGTGGTCCAGCGTGTCACATCCTGGACAGCCACCGTCCCGCTGCCCGCACTGCGGACGGCCCGGCCCACCCCGCGGCCTCGGGCCCCGACCTGAGCCCTGCGGCACCGGCCTCGGGGCGGAGCGGGACAGGCCGGGACAGCGCCGGCCCGGGACAGCGCCGGAGCGGGGCCGGGCAGCATCAGCGCCGGGCCGGCCCGGGTCGGCCCGGGTCGACGTCAGGACGAGGTCAGGATGCGCAGCACGTCCAGCGAGCGCGGGCGGGCGTCCGGGTCCTCGCCGTCGTTGACCGCCAGCTTGACGTGCGCCTCGCGGGCCGCCCGGACCGCCTCCGGCCAGCCGTGGTGGCCGAGGTACGCGGAGGCCGGGGCGTCCGCGCCGACCTCGTGCAGGATCCGGACCACCCGGAGCACCGCGACGTCCACCACGGTGGCCTCGGCCGAGTCGCGGAAGATCGTGCCGACGTACTTCTCGGCCGACCACCGGTCCAGCCAGGTGTCCTCCACCAGCCGGTAGACGGCGTCGGTCACGTCACCGAAGCCCTCACGGCCGGCCAGCCAGGTCTCCTGCTGGAACCCGGGGTCGGAAAGCATGTGCAGCGCCGAGCGCAGTCGGGCACGCCAGCGCCACCAGGGCAGATCGTTGAGCGGCATGCCGCCCATCGTGCTGGAGCGGTGGCCCGGACGAGAAGGGTTTCGGGCAGACCGATGCGAAGAATCTGTGCTGGCGGACATGGTGGACGATCGTACGTTCCCCTACCGTTCGTGCTCTACTCCGGTTCTACACGCGTCCCTGCCCGGAGTTCGGCCGCCGTTTGCCGTTCGTTCCCTTTTCGGCCCTCTCGGCGTGTGACGCCGGGGCTTGGCTTGTGCCGGTGCGCAGCACAGCGCCCCGGGAGGGAAGACCGATGACCAGCCGAAGGAGCTCGTCCCAGGCTCAGTACCCGATCGCGGTACGGCGTCGCCGCCGCCCGATCGCCGCAGCCGCCACCGTCGTGGCGCTGCTCCCCACCCTCTTCTCGGCCTCCGCGTGCGGCGGACCGGCCGATGCCGCCGCCACCAACGACGCCGGCGACCTGACCGTGATGACCTGGGCGCCGTCCGGTACCGGCGCCGCCGACCGGCCCGGCATGACCACGCTGGCCGACGCCATCGGCCGGGACGTCAACACCAAGGGCGGCCTGAACGGCCGCAAGCTCCGCGTGCTCACCTGCAACGAGCACAACACCGCCGACGGCGCCACGGCCTGTGCCCAGCAGGCGGTGGACGCCAAGGCGGTCGCCGTGATCGGCTCGTACAGCCAGTACGGCGACCGCTTCATGCCGATCCTGGAGCGGGCCGGCATCCCGCTGATCGGCGGGTACGGGCTCTCCCAGCCCGAGTTCAGCAGCCCTCTGTCGTACCCCGTGGCCGGCGGCATGCCGGCGCTGATCGGCGGCAGCGGCCGGCAGCTGGTGGAGGCCGGCTGCAAGACCGTCTCGCTGGTCCGCCCGGACACCCCGGCCGGCGACAACCTGCTCGGCTACCTCGCCAACGCGCTCAAGCCGGCCGGGATCAAGCTGCTGGACGTCAAGGCGCCGGAGCAGTCCCCCGACTACACGCCGGTGGCCCGCAAGGCGATCGGCAAGGACGAGCCGGGCAACTGCCTCACCTCCGCGCTGGGCGCCGAGCCGACCGGCAACCTGCTCGACTCCTACCGCCGGCTGGGCCCGAGGAACACCAAGATCGCCTCGGTGATCGGCAGCGTCCAGCAGTCGGTGGTCGACTCCACCGGCGGCGACAGCGGCCCGCTGGCCGGGGCCTACGTGACCGGCTGGTACCCGCCCGAGTCGGCCAAGACCTGGGACGCGCTGCGCGCCGTGGTCCGCAGCGACGCCGCCGGCGGCCGGGCCATCGACGTCTCCGACCCCGGGGTGCAGACCACCTGGGTCGCCTACGAGGTGTTCCGGCAGGCGGTCGACCGGCTGAACGCGGCCGGCCGGACGGTCACCTCCAAGACGGTGACCGGGCTGCTGGACGGCGGCGAGCAGATCGACGTCGGCCTGACCCCGCCGCTGAACTGGGGCACCACCAACATGCTGCCGAGCACCGAGTCGCCGCGGCTGGTGAACACCTGGGTGACGTACCAGGTGGTCAAGGGCGGGCGGATGACCCTGCAGCAGCCGGGCTTCGTGGACGTGCGCTGGGTGCTCACCGGCGGCAGGCCGCCGGCGTGACCGGGGCCCGCCCGGGAGGAGCCTGAAGGGGAGAGGCCTGAACGGGAGGGGCCTGAACGGCAGAGGCCTGGCCCGCAGGCGCCGTACCGAGAGGGGCCGTACCCGGGCGACCCGGGCGGCCCCTCCGGGGCTCCCAGGGCCGGCCCGCGGCCTCGGGGAGGCTCTCGCCTACAGATCCCCGTCGCCGCGGGTCGGCAGGCCGGTCTGGCCCGCGATGGCGTTCCAGAGGGCGGAGGCCTGCTTCTTCGCGTTGGTGGCCGTGCTGCTGGCCTGGACCGCGTTCTTGTAGTGCTGGTTGTCGGCCTTCTTGGCGTCGCAGGCGGCCTGCATGTCCGTGGCCCAGGCCGCGTACTCGTCGTCGGCGGTCGCCGAGGCCGTCCAGGCCGCGTTGAGCTGTTCGACCAGCTGCGGACCGCCCGGCAGCTTGTCCGTCTTCAGCGCCGCCAGCTTGGTCTGCAGCTCCCGGCGCTTGCCCGCGGCGTCGGCCAGGGCCTGCTGGGACTCGGGCAGCTTGTCGCACTTCTGCACCGCGCCCACCGCGTTGACCACCGCCGTGCGGCTGTCGCTGGCGGTGCCCAGCAGGTCGGAGAGCGGCTGCGCCTGTGCCTTGACCTCCGGGTTGACGGTCGCCGCCGAGCCGCTCGCGGTCGGCGCACCGGTGGAGGCGCTGCTGCCGGTGGCCACGGGGGCGGCCTGCTTCTCCTTGCCGGGGGACTTGTCGTCGCCGCCGCTCATCAGGACGGCCACCAGGATGCCGGCCGCCGCGCAGCCGGCCACCACGCCGCCGATGATCAGCTTGCCGGACGAACGCCCGCCGTTGCCGCCGCCCCGGGCCGGGACCGGGCCGGTCGGGTAGTCCTGCCCGCTGTACTCGGGCTGGGCCGGGTACTCCTGCGGGGCGGGCTGGTAGGCCGGCTGCGCCTGCTGCGGGTAGGCCTGCCCCGGCGCGGGCTGCTGGTAGCCGGGCTGGGGCGGGTAGCCGGCCGCCTGCGGGTCCGCGCTGGGGTAGGGCGGCAGGTACTGGGTGGCCGGGGCCGGGTCGGCCTGCGGCGCGGCGCCGTACCCGGGCTGCGGCGCGCCGCCCCACGGGGCGCCCTGGGCCGGGATGGCCTGGGTCGGCAGCGCGTGCGCGCCCTCGCCGAGGTACTCCGGCTGACCGGCGGGGTGGCCGGCCGGCGGCAGGTGCGGCTGTCCGATCGCGGGACCGGCCTGCTGCCCGGCAGGCGGCTGCTGGCCCGGCGCACCCTGGCCCGGCACACCGCCCTGGCCCTGCGGCTGGCCGGGCTCCGGGCGAAACAGATCGTCCAGGTTGAAGTCACCCGAGTTGGGGTACGAGCGGCGCTGGCTCAACGCGATTCCTCACCTGTGCACGACCGCGCGCTGACGGCGGACCACATCTCGTCGGTTCTTGGGAGCATCACAGTTCCTTGGACGTCGCGCCCACGCTACCGGTTCGCCGAACCGGGTGACCACGTGGGCGGTCCATCCCTCACCGGCCCCTCACGTGCGCGCCGACGACGCGCCCTCCGTCCAGGTCAGGCGGCCTCCGCCTCGGCCCGGGCCTGGAACTCGCGGACCACCCGCTGCTCCCGGAACGGCTCCAGCCGCCGCCGGAACTCGTCCAGGTACTCCACGCCCCGGTTGGACCGCAGCCCGCTCAGCAGCCGCACCGCCTGGGCGCCGGTCTCACAGGCCCGCTCCAGGTCGCGCTGCTGGAGCTGGGCCGTGGCCAGCAGGACGAGGTCGACCGCCCGGCGCCGCACCCTGGTCGGGGGGTGCAGGTCGAGCGCCCGGCGGGCGTAGTGCTCGGCCTGGCCGGCCTGCTCCAAGTCCCGGTGGCAGTGGGCCAGCTCGTCCGCGAGGTAGGCGTCGTCGAAGTGGACGATCCAGTCCGGGTCGTCCTCCGGGCGGCGCTTCTCCATCGCCTCCAGCGCCTTGGCGGCCACCGCCTCGCAGGAGCGGGCGTCGCCGAGCAGGGCGTGGCCGCGCGCCTCGGCCGCGTAGAACATCGCCATCGCCGTCGGGGTGGCCACCGAGCGGGCACCCTCCTGCGCGGCACGGGCGAGTTGGGCGATCTCCCGCGGGTTGCCCAGCGTCGCCGCCAGGTGGCTCATCGAGGCCGCGAGCACGTACCCGCCGTAGCCGCGGTCGTCGGCCGCCTGGGCAAGCCGCAGCGCTTGGATGTAGTAGCGCTGGGCCAGGCCAGGCTGCCCGGTGTCCACCGCCATGTAGCCGGCCAGCTCGGTCAACCGGGCGACCGCCGCGAAGAGTTGCCGCCCGGTCTCCTCCCGGTAGGCGCCGCCCAGCAGGCCGGAGACCACGCTGTTGAGGTAGTGGACGACCACCGGGCGGACGTGCCCGCTGCCGAAGCGGTGGTCGAGGTCGACCAGCATCGCCGTGGTCGCCCGGATCGCCGCGACGTCCGTCGGACCGACCCGCGGGCCGCCGGTACGGGCCACCACCGGGTCGGGCGGGGTGATCAGCCAGTCCCGGCTGGGCTCGACGAGCGCGGAGGCCGCCACCGTCGCCCCGGTCAGGAAGTCCCGCCGGCCGACGTCGCTGCGCCACAGCTCGCAGACCTGTTCCAGCGCGGCGTTCAGCGTCGGCGCGAACTGCAGCCCGATCCCGGAGCTGAGGTTCTTGCCGTCGGCCATGCCGATCTCCTCGACCGACACGCTCCGCCCCAGCTTGCGGCCGAGCGCCTCGGCGATGACCGCCGGGGCCTGCCCGCGCGGCTGCTGGCCGCGGAGCCAGCGCGCGACGGACGTCTTGTCGTACCGAAGGTCCAGGCCGTGCTCCGCGCCGCACAGGTTGACTCTCCGCGCCAGGCCGGCATTGGAGCAGCTGGCCTCCTGAATGAGCTGCTGCAGACGCTCGTTGGGCTGTCGTGCGACAAGTGGTCTCGCGGCCATTGGGCTTCGCCTCCCCACACCCTCCGGTCCCGGCCGGCGGGCGACGATTCTGCTGATCTGTTGCCGACTGTCCGACCGTCCAAGGAATCTGACACCAGGTTAGCGATCAGCAACGCCACCGGGATACCCACGGTGACGATCCCCACCCCCCGCGCGCCCTGGGAAATGCTCCCGTGCGCCCCCACTGCGCCCACCCCGGTCCACCCCGGTCGCGCCAACTCGGTTGCCTCACCGGTTCGGGTGACATTGCCACCACGCGCAAGACCCGCCCACGCCCGGCCGTAACCAGCCTCACGCACGGTAGTTGTGCACCGCGTGGAAGACATCCCAGACTCCCCCGACCAGGGCGGCACCGCCGGACTGCCCCCGCTGCTCATCGAAGCCGTCAGCTACGCCGAGAGCCGGCACTGGGAGGTCGCGCCGGGCGCCTGGCTGATCGACGGCGACGGGCCGGCCCGCTGCTCCTGCGGCGACGCCCGCTGCCCGCTGCCCGGCGCGCACCCGATCGACTCGGACTGGGCGCGCAAGGCGAGCGCCGGCCCGGGCGCGGCGCGGCGCTGGTGGACCGAACGCCCGGACGCCTCGATCCTGCTGCCCACCGGCCGCTCCTTCGACGTCCTGGACGTGCCGGAGGTGGCCGGCTGCCTGGCGCTGGCCCGGATGGAGCGGATGGACCTCCAGCTCGGCCCGGTGGTGGCCGTCCCGGCGGCCCCCGGACGCTCCGGCCGGCGGCTGCACTTCCTGGTGCTGCCCGGAGTGGCCGCCAAGCTGCCGGAGATGCTGCGCAAGCTCGGCTGGCCGCCCGGCCGGCTGGACCTGGTGGCCCGCGGCGAGGGCGACTGGACGGTGGCCCCGCCGTCCCGGGTCGGCCCGTCCGGCTTCGCCCAGTGGGCCCGCTCGCCCTCCGCGCTGAACCGCTGGCTGCCGGACGCCGCCGAGCTGATCAGCCCGCTCGCCTACGCCTGCGGTCGCGAGGCCCCGTCGGCGCACACCCAGCCGGCCCAGCCGGCGGCGGTGCGCTGAGCCACCCGGGCCCGTGCTGGGCCGGACGGTCTCCGGGCCCGGCCCGGAAATTCACCGTCCCGTGAACGGCCGCCCTACGCCTATCGGGTGAGGGTGCGCAACGCGCGACACCCCGCGCGCGACTGACGGGCCTTGCCTCCCACCGGAGGCGGGGCCCGTCACACGCATGTGCGGATAAGGCTTCGGTGTACCCGCTGGTCAACGGCGAAAGCCCCTCGTACGAGTGACAACGCTCAAGGATTGCCATGATCTGCCGAGGGGAGAAATTCCACCGTGAGGGGACGCCGGAAGGGACGCTCGGACGGGGAAGCCGGGCGGGGCGGTCGGGAGGGACCGGAGGGGACGGGAGGGGAACGGAGGGGACGGGAGGGAACGGAGGGGACGGGAGGGGAACGGAGGGGCCGTGACACCGGCCGGGTTCGGGGAGGCCGGTGTCACGGAAGCACCGTGGGACGGGGAGGGACGGGGAGGACGAGCAGGGCCCGGTGCACGGGGATGCACCGGGCCCTGCTCACTGCACTGTCGTCGCTGCGCTGTCGGGGAGGGTCAGGCCTGCGCGACGAAGACGTGCGCGGCGATCTCCTTGCCCAGCTCGGCCGCGGTGTCGCCGGTGCCGACCAGCACCCCGCCGACCCCGGCGGTGACCCGCACCGTCGAGCCCGGCCGGATCCCGGCCCGGCGCAGCGTGCGCATCAGCTCGCCGTCCGTCTGGATCGGCTCGCCGATCCGGCGGACCACGACGTCCGCCCCGGCGTCGCCCGGGCGGACCGTGTCCAGCGGGACGAGCGCGGCGTCGAAGCCCTCACCCTCCGCCTTGGCGTCGCCCAGCTCGTCCAGGCCCGGGATCGGGTTCCCGTACGGGGACTGGGTCGGGTGGCCGAGCATGGCGAGCACCTTGCGCTCGACCGTCTCGCTCATCACGTGCTCCCAGCGGCAGGCCTCCTCGTGGACCTGCTCCCACTCCAGGCCGATCACGTCGACCAGCAGGCACTCGGCGATGCGGTGCTTGCGCATCACGCGCACCGCGAGCCGGCGGCCCTCCTCGGTGAGTTCGAGGTGACGGTCGCCCGCTACCCGGAGCAGCCCGTCGCGCTCCATCCGGCCGACCGTCTGGCTGACCGTGGGGCCGCTCTGCTCCAGACGCTCGGCGATCCGGGCGCGCATCGGGGTGATGCCCTCCTCCTCCAGCTCCAGGATGGTGCGAAGGTACATCTCAGTGGTGTCGATCAGCCCAGACATCGCCGCTGGCTCCGTTCTTCGGTGTCCTCACCGCCAATTCTGACGTACGGCAACGACAACCGGGCCCGCGCAGGGGCCCCGGGGGCCGCATTTCGTTCCTGTTGACAGCGGCACCGGTGAGGCAGCACGGTGCTCGCCGTAGCTTTCTCCATCGGCGGTCTGGACCACCCAGGCCTCCCCACCCGGCCGGCTCCCCCGCCGGCAGAGAGCGAAGGCAACCGATGAGTGACCTGGTCGGCCGGTACTTCGACGCCGCGATCGCCCACCTCCAGCGGGTCCGCGCCGAGGAGGCCGACACCATCGACGCGGCCGGCGCGCTGCTGGCCGAGGCGGTGACCGAAGGACGCCGAATCTTCACCTTCGGCTCCGGCCACTCCTCGCTGGCCGCCCAGGACGTGGTCTACCGGGCCGGGGGGCTCGTCCCGGTCAACCTGCTGGACGTCCCCGGGATGGCCGGGGTGACGGTGATGCCGGCCCCGCTCGCCAGCGCGCTGGAGCGCGTCTCCGGCCTGGCCACCACCACCCTGGACCTCACCCCGGCCACCGCGGGGGACCTCCTCTTCGTCATCTCGCTCTCCGGCCGCCAGGTCATGCCGGTCGAGCTGGCCCAGTACGCCCGGAACCGCGGGCTGAAGGTGATCGGGGTGACCTCGCTGGCGTACCCGGAGGAGGTGCCCTCGGCGCACCCCTCCGGCACGTACCTGAAGGACCACTGCGACGTCGTCCTGGACAGCAAGATCGCGGTCGGCGACGGCGAGCTGACCCACCCGGCCGCCGAGACCTCCTTCGGCCCGGTCTCCACCATCGTGACCAGCGCGCTGATGCAGGCCGTGGTCGCCACGGCGGTCGGCCGGCTGGCGGACGCGGCGGCGGCCGGCGCCGGAGCCGCCCCGCCGCTGTTCCGCTCCGGCAACGTGCCCGGCGGCACCGAGTGGAACGCCAAGCAGATGGCCGACAACGCGGACCGGATCTTCTACACGTACTGAGGGGCGGGTGCCCGGGTACCGGACAACCTGCGGCGGCATCCCGGCCAATGCGGCCGGAGCCGGCCCGGGCCAGGCGTACCGGCACCGCGGGCGGGGCAGGACAGCGGAGCGACCGGAGCGACGGGTGGGGGCCGAGGATGGCGTCGGGTGGGGGTCCGATGGGAAGAGTGCGCGAGCAGGAGCTGATGCCCGCGCTGTTCTGGTCCGCCGACTCTGCCTCCCTGCAGGGCCAGCGGCGGTCGGTGCTGCTCTCCGCGTGGGAGCTGGTGCTGCTGGTCGCCGCCGCCGCGTTCGGCTCGGCCGACGGCACGCCCTGGGCCTGGCCGGCCGCCGTGGCCTACCTCGGTGCGATCGCCCTCGCCGTGGTGATCAGCCGGCAGAACCCGCAGGGCCTCTGGTACGAGGGCCGGGCGGCCGCCGAGTCGGTGAAGACGCTGGCCTGGAAGTTCAGCGTCCGGGCCGATGCGTACCAGCCGCCGCCGCGGAGCCTGCCGGACGCCGAGGGGCTGTACAGCTTCCAGCTCGGCCGGGTGCTGAACGCCTTCCGGGGCAGCCGGGCGATCGGCGCCGCCGGGACGGAGGACGGCGGGGCGCGGATCACCGACGCGATGCGCGGCCTGCGCGACCAGCCGCTGGCGGTGCGCCGCGAGGTGTACCTGCGGGAACGGATCCAGGTGCAGCACGACTGGTACCGCTCGAAGGCGCGGTACTGCGCCCGGGCCGGCTTCTGGACCGGCGTCCTGGGCGTGGTGCTGCCGCTGCTCGGCCTGGTGCTGGCGGTGCTGCGGGCGATGGGCGAGTTCGGCTACGACGCGCTCGGCACCGTGTCGGCGGTGGCCGCCTCGGTCGCCGCCTGGGCGCAGCTGCGCCAGTACCGGCCGCTGGCCGCCGCGTACGGGCTGGCCGCCGACGAGCTGGAGCTGATCCGCAGCCAGCTGGCCCAGCTGGACGTGACGTCGTCCGACGCCGAGGAGATCTGGGCCCGGCTGGCCCGGGACGCCGAGGACGCGGTCTCCCGGGAGCACACCACCTGGCAGGCCCGCCGTGAGGTCCGTGGCACCACCGACCGGGACCACTGAGCGGACCGGGACCACCGAACAGCAGTACCCCGTACCGAGGAGGCCGCGCGTGTCATTACGGATGGTCAAGGCGCCGGACGGCCGTGCCATCGCCGTCGAGACCCTGGGCGACCCACGCGGCCGGCCGGTGTTCCTGCTGCACGGCATGCCCGGCAGCCGGATCGGCCCGCACCCGCGCAACACCGTGCTGTACCGCCTGGGCATCCGGCTGATCTCCTTCGACCGGCCCGGCTACGGCGACTCCACCCGGCTGCCCGGCCGCCGGGTCAGTGCGGCCGCGGCCGACGTGCGGACCATCGCGGACGAGCTGGGGCTGAGCGGCTTCGCGGTGCTCGGCCGCTCCGGCGGCGGCCCGCACGCGCTGGCCTGTGCGGCGCTGCTGCCCGACCGGGTCGGCCGGGTCGCCGTGCTGGTGGGCCTGGCGCCCCGGAACGCGGCCGGGCTGGACTGGTACGGCGGGATGACCCCGTCCAACGTCCGCGCGTACCGGGAGGCCGAGCGCGGGCACGACCGGATCGCCGACGCGATGCGGTTCCGCTCCGAACAGATCAAGGCCGACCCGGTCCGGCTGCTCAAGGGCCTGCGGCCGGAGCTGCCGGCCACCGACCGCGAGGTGGTCGCCGACACCGGGCTGCGGCGGATGCTGCAGAGCAACTACCGCGAGGCGTTCCGGCACGGCGCCGACGGCTGGATCGACGACGTGCTCGCGTTCACCGCCGACTGGGGCTTCAAGGTGCAGGACATCACGGTGCCCACCTGGCTCTGGCACGGCGCCGACGACCAGTTCTCGCCGGTCGACCACTCGCGCTGGCTGGCCGACCACATCCCCGGCGCCGAACTCTTCCTGGAGCCCGGCGCCGCGCACTTCGGGGCGTTCCGGGTGATGACCACCGCGCTGGCCTGGGCGGCCGGCCACACCTCGGCGGGCGGTCGGGCCCTCAGGCCTTGACCGGGGTGACCGGCTCGCCGCCGGACAGCACCGCGAGGACGTTCTCCACCGCGAGCCCGCCCATCGCCTGCCGGGTCCGGACGGTGGCACTGCCCAGGTGCGGGGCCAGCACGGCGCGTTCCTGGGCGAGCAGGGCGGACGGCACGGCCGGCTCGTGCTCGAAGTTGTCCACGGCGGCGGCGAACAGCGCGCCCGACTCCAGCGCGGCGGCGAGCGCCTCCTCGTCCACCACCCCGGCGGTCATCGAGACCACGACCGCACCGGGCGGGAGCAGGGCCAGCCGGCGGGCGTCCAGCAGGTGCCGGGTGGCGGCGCTCAGCGGGCAGGTCACCACCAGCACGGTGGAGGTGGCGAGCAGTTCCTCCAGCGGGAGCCACCGCGCGCCCTCGGCCTGCTCGGGCGGGAGTTCGGAGCGGTTGTGGTAGCCGACCGGCATGTCGAAGGCGCGGGCCCGGCGGGCCACCGCCTGCCCGATCCGGCCCATGCCGAGGACGCCCAGCGGGGTGCCGGTCAGCTCCAGGCCGAGCAGGAAGTCCGGCGCCCAGGCCCACGGACGCCCGGAGCGCAGCCACCGTTCGCCCTCGCCGAGGCGCCGGGTGGCGGCCAGCAGCAGCGCCCAGGCCATGTCGGCGGTGGCGGCGGTGAGCACGCCGGGGGTGTTGGAGACCAGCACGCCGCGCTCGGCGCAGGCGGCGAGATCGACGTTGTGATGGCCGACCGCGTGGTTGGCGACGATGAGCAGGCCCGGGCCGGCCGCGTCCAGGAACGCGCCGTCCACCACGTCGTCCAGCGTGGTGACCACCGCCGACCGGCCGCGGACGGCGGCCAGGAGCTCGGCGCGCGGCATCGGTACGTCCGAGTCGTGGTGGGTCACCGCGTGGTGCGCGGTGAGCCGCTCGATCACCCCGGGCGCGAGGCGGCGGGTGACCAGGACCGGGGGCAGTGGCTGCTCGCTCATAAGTCCCGCAGCGTACCCCCGGGCCCCGGCCGGTGTGTTCCCGTCAGACCGGCTGCGGCTCCAGGTCGCGGTTGATCCGCTTCCAGCCGCGGGCCGAGACGGTGTTGGGGTGCTCCTCGCCGAACTGCCGGATCAGCTCGGCGATCGCCTTGGCCCGGTGCTCGGCCGCCTGGGTGTGCCGGCCGGCCGCGCGCAGGGTGACGGCCAGGTTGGCCTCGCAGGCCACCGCGTCCGGGTGCCGGGGCGTGTAACGCTCGCACAGCCCCGCGTACGCGAGGCGGCCGAGCTCCTCGGCCCTGCTGATCTGGCCGTCCTCGCCGTACGCGTTGGCCAGGTTGATCATCGCGTTGAGGGTGTACGGGTGCTCCGCGCCGACCGATTCGGTCAGCCCTTCGACGGTGGCCACCCCGCGGGCGATGGCGCCCCGGATGTCGCCGCTGCCCCGCAGGTAGATGCCGAGGTTGTTGGCGCAGGCCAGGGTGAACGGGTGCTCGTCGCCGAACAGCCGCCGGTGGCCGTCGTACACGGTGGTGCAGAGGTCGCGGGCGGCCTCCTTGTCGCCGGAGGCGCTGTGGTCGGCGGCCAGGTTGAGCGCACAGGCCAGCGCGTCGGGCGCGTCGGCGCCGTACCGCTCCAGGTAGCGCTCGTACGTCTCCTTGGTGATCCGGCGGGCCTCGGCGAGCTGGCCGGTGCGGCGCAGCGAGACCGCCAGCGACTTGGCGTTGCGCAGGTTCTCCGGCAGGTCGGGGTCGAGCACGTCGCCGAGGTCGTTGGTGACCTCCTGGAGCAGGTCCACCGAACCCCGGTAGTCGCCGAGTTCGCGCAGGTCGCGGGCGAGGTTGGACTTGGTGGAGAGGGTGTACGGGTGGCGCGGGCCGAGCACGGCGGTGCGCCGGTCCAGCGTCTCCTGGTCGAGCTCGCGGGCGGCCTCGCTGTCGCCGACGAGCCGGTAGTCGATCGCCAGGTTGTTGGCCATGGAGAGCGTGCGCGGGTTGTCGTCGCCGAACAACTCGCGGAACTGGTCGAGGATTTCGCGGTCGAGGTCGAGCGCGGCCTGGAACCGGCCGAGCGCCCGCCGGTCGGCGCCGAGCGAGCCGGCGGTCATCAGGGTGTACGGGTGGTGCTCGCCGAGCAGGGCCCGCTGGCGCTCCAGGGTGGCTTCGTCGAGGGACAGCGCCTCGGCGTAGTTGCCCTGCGAGCGCAGGACGTTGGCGAGCTGGAAGCGGAGCAGCAGGGTCTGCCGGTCGTCCTCGCCGAGCTTGCCGGTCCACTCGGCGTCCAGGGCGTGGCCGAGGTCCCGGGCGCGGTCCAGTTCGCCGCGCTTCCACAGGTAGCGGACGCGGTCGATGAGCAGCTGCCGGGTGTCGGCCTCGTCGCAGTTGTGCGCCTTGGACGGCGACAGGTGCGGCCAGATCTCGTCGAAGGCCGGCCAGTTGGCCGGGTCGTCGGTGTCGCCGAGGACGGGGCGGGCGCCGGTGAGGATGCGGTGCACCTCGTGGACGGCGACCTCCTGCTCGTCCTCGGTCATCTCGGCCCGGATGACCGCCTGGACCAGCCGGTGCACCTGGAAGCTGTTGGTGCCGGCGTCGACCTTGGCCAGCGCGTACCGGCCGATCGCCTGGATGACCTTGCCCAGCATGAACTTGTCGCTGAGGTCGGCGTCGTACTGGACGAGCGCGCGGATCATCTGGTCGCTGTAGAAGAGGTTCATCGAGATCGGCTCGGGCGCGAAGAACGCGCAGAGCTGGAGCAGCCGCACCGCCGCCGGGGACTGGGTGCGCAGCCGGCCGATCGAGACGTTCCAGGTCGCGCCGACGGGCGTCGGGTAGTCGGCCGGCCGGGCGCCGGCCAGGGCGCGGGCGGCCTCGGCCTGGAGCTGGGCGACGTAGGTGTCGACCGGGGTGCCGGTGGTGTCCAGCCAGGCGGCGGCGACCTCGACGGCGAGCGGCAGGTCGCCGACCGCCTCGGCGACCCGGTCGGCGTCGGGGCGGGAGAGGCCGCGGGCGCGCCGGCAGAGGTGCTCGACGCTCTCGCCACGGGTGAAGACGTCCACCTCCAGCGCCTCCGCGTGCCCGGACCAGGCCTGGTTGCGGGAGGTGACCAGGATGTGGCCGGAGCCGCCGGGGAAGAACCGGCGGATCTCGGAGGGCTCGTCGGCGTTGTCGAAGATCAGCAGCCAGCGCGAGGTGGGCACGCCGCGGCGCAGCGCCTCGCGGGCGGCCTCGGCGGCCTCGGTGACGGAGTCGCCGACCCGCAGGCCGAGCCGGCGGGCGAGGTCGGCCAGGGCCGGGGCGACCAGCTCGGTCTGCTCGGCGTCGATCCACCAGACCAGGTCGTAGTCGGACATGAAACGGTGCGCGTACTCCAGCGCGACCTGGGTCTTGCCGACGCCGCCGAGCCCGTACAGGGTCTGCGGGGTGGGCAGGACGGCGGCCATGCCGCCGCGCAGCTGGTTGCGCAGCTGCTCCAGGACGGCGGCGCGGCCGGTGAAGGACGGGTTGCGCGGCGGCACGTCCCAGACCTGCGGCTTGCTGCCGGGGAACCGCGGGCCGGTGCCGGTGGTCTCGGCGAGCGGCACGTCGCCGCGGCCCAGCGCGCGCAGCAGGGTCAGCACGGACTGCGTCTCGTCCCGGCCGACCAGGTCGACCGGGTTGCGGTTGCTGAACGGCGCGGTGAGCCGGACGTCGCCGACCCGGACGGGGACGAGCTGGCGGCGGGTGCCGGACGGGTCGGAGCTGACGACGGACTCCCAGAGCGCGCGGGCCTGCGGCGAGCGCTGGTAGGCGGGCGAGAGCACGGCGACCGTCCGGTAGGCGGCGTCGATGCCGCGCTCGGTCTCGTGGCGCGGGTCCGAGCCGGCGCTCAGGTCCCTCGGCAGCACGCGGAAGCCGGCCCTGGTCAGGATGGACTCGATCCAGTCCGCCCACATCCGGTCCTCGGGCACGTACGAGAGGTAGAGGTCGGCCGGCACGGAGGGGCGGCGCCGGGTGAAGGCGTCCACGTAGCGCAGCCGGACCTCCTCGTCGACCGCGGGCAGCGAGGTGACCCGGCCCTCGGTGATCACGCCGGTCAGCCGCTCGCAGGCGGCGAGCATCGACGTCTGGGTGCCGCCCTGGTCGCCGAAGGTGGCGAGGATCTCCTCGTAGGCGTAGAACGGCCGGTACGGGATCTCCACCGAGCCCCAGTAGTGGGCGAGGTCCTCGCCGTGCACGCCGGCCGGGAGTCCGTCGAAGCGGATCCGGGCCAGCGCCCGCCCGGCGTCGGCCTTCTCCTTCTCGCCCTCGTCGATGCGCATCGGCACCGGCAGGATGCGGATGCCGCGCTCGCGGTAGCGGTCGTGGATGTGCTGGGCGATCCGGGAGGCGCCGTCGATCGACTGGTCGCTGAGGGTGAAGCAGACCACCAGGTCGTCGGGCATCTGGACGGTGCAGATCTCGGCGATGTCGGAGAGGCCGGTCCGGGAGTCGATCAGCACGTAGTCGTAGCGCTTGCTCATGTCGGCGCGGAGCGCGTCGAAGAACTGCCCGCCGTCGAAGCGGTCGTAGAAGATGTCCCAGTCGAGGTGGGTGACGGCCTCGGAGTAGTCCCGGTTGAACTGGCCGGCGGAGAGGAAGTCCAGGCTGCCGCCGTCGGGGAACAGCGGCCAGGAGAGCGAGAGCGCGTGCGGGTGGACACGGGCGAAGTCGAGGTGCCAGCCCTCGGCGTGCTCGACCGGCCGCAGCGCCTCCTCCCGGTACTCGGCGATCAGGTCCATCATGCCGGTGGTGCCGGCCAGGACCGCCGGGTCGAGGAACGGGTGGAAGAACTTGGCCAGGCCGGGCGCCTCGAGGTCCCAGTCGACGGTGAGCACCCGGAAGCCGTTGGCCGCCAGGATCCAGGCGGTGTTGGCGAGCGCCATGGTGCGCCCGGTGCCGCCCTTGTACGAGTAGAAGGTGATGATCCGGCCCTGGCGGTCCTGCTCCGCCTCGCGCTGGGCGGCGAGTTCGGCCGCGGTCAGGCCGCCGATGCGCAGGTTCCTGGTGCGGTCCTCGCTCATGCGCCCACCTCGCTGCACTCGGAGGCCGCTTCGCGAAACGCGCAGCCCTCAATGAATCGCTCGCTCATGCGCCCACCTCGCTGCACTCGGAGGCCGCTTCGCGAAACGCGCAGCCCTCGGTGATTCGCTCGCTCCGCTCGCTCATGTGGTTCCTCCCCCGGGCGGCGTCCCGTCGTCCGGGCGGTCGCCTAAGTCGCGTGCTGGCTGGTCGTCGTCGTAGGCGAAGGGTTCGGGCCCGTCCCGGCCGCGTCCGTACCGGAAAGCGTCCCGCAGATTGGGGCGCGGCGCCGGTGGTTCCTCCGGTTCGGTCCTGGTGCGGCCCTCGAAGGCGTACTTGGCCTTCATGGCGGCCCGGGGAAGTGCGTCGTCGAACTCCTCCAGGCTGCCCAGCCCGGGCGGCCCGCCGGTGGCGCCGAGGAAGCTCGGCCGGACCGACCGGTGGGTGAACCGCAGGACACGGTCGCTGAGTTCGCCCATCTCACGGTGCTTCTCCACGCAGTCCGGATCGTCCAGGTTCCACGGTTCCAGGACGCTCACCCAGGAGCAGTCGGAGCTGTCGAAGCGCCGGACCAGCTCGCTCCACCGCTCGTCCTGGAGTACCCAGCGGTCCAGCAGCAGCAGACCGGGCGCGACCGGTTCGCCGCCGGAGATGATCGCCTCGGCCTCGCCGTCGAACTCGTGCACGGTGGCCTGGAAGCCCAACTGCCGGGCGAGCCGCACCGCGTGCTCGGCCAGCGGGCGGGCGGCGGCCGGCCGGTACGGGTGCCAGTCGGTGCGCCGGGCGCCGTAGTAGTCGGGGTTGCGGTCCTGCGGCACCTCGCCCCGGCGGTAGGCGAGGACGGAGATCCGCAGCTGCTTGGTCGGCGCGGTGACGTTGAAGGCGCTGGGCTGGGCGTTGAAGTCGAGCCGGCGCCCGACCGGGATCACCGTCTCCTCGGCCACCTCGACGATCCGCCGGGCCAGCCGGTGCACGGCCAGCTCGTAGGCGGAGCGGAAGTAGCTGAGCTTCATCAGCGCGTAGAGGCCCTCGGTGGCGTAGTCCGGGCCGAAACTGGCGTGGTTGAACTGGAGTTCGCTCGCCACCCCGGGCAGCCTGTAGCGGCTCATCGGCGCCCAGAGCACCGGCACGATGCCGCTGGTCCGCTCCGAGTCGAGATTGGCCGGGTAGACCGGCCGCTGGGTGAAGGAGTGCCACTCCTGCCCGCACGGCAGGCTGTTGAAGTACCGCGGCGAGTACAGCGGCACGAAGACCCGGCAGGTGGCCAGCTCCTCGGAGAGCCGCTCGGCCCACAACTCCCCCTGGTGCATGGACTCGTCCATGAACCCGACCGGCACGCCCGCAGGCACGGTGGTCAGTTGCAGCACCGCTTCGCAGAGGTCGCGGTACAGCTGCCGCACCCAGTGGTTGGGATCACCGGCGCCGCGCGCGCCGGCCTTCGGGGTGTGGGCGTAACTGAGGAAGAAGTACGGCCGGGCGGAGTCCTCGTCCCAGCCATGATCGTTCACACGCGCCTCCCCCTGGCCCGCCGGCAACGTCATTCCCGCGAGTCCCCGTACGCGGGGCTTCAGTGTAGGAACGACTGAGGGTCCAATGGAATAGCACAGTGGGCCACACGAGTTGACATGACCGAAACGACTGCCCCCGCACGGCCCCTACGCGCCACGGCCGGAGGCGCGGCGCGCCCGCATGATGCCCACCGCGAGATCGACCGCCTCGCGCATCGGGACCAGGTGGCAGCGGGCGCCGCCCACCCGGCCCTCGGTTATCCCGGTGGCACTCCTCAGGACCTCCTCCCCCAGCCCGGCGAAGTGCACGTCGTCCAGGTCGGGTGCCTTGAAGGCAACCCAGCCCTCCTGGACCCGGCAGTAGTACTCGCGGTGCCGTATGTCGGGCATCCGCAGATCCGCCAGGTGGAAGGAGGTGAACCGGGACATCGGGACGCCGAGCAGCAGGACCTTCGCGTCGAGGTCGTAGAGCCGGCCCAGGGCGGAACGTTCCCCCAGGTGACAGTCGAGGGGGTGGTCCGCGGTGATCTCCCGCGCCCGTGGGCCGAGGGCGGCGAAGGAGGTCTGGGGGTGGGAGCTGCGCAGTGCCCCGGCGCGGGTGCGGATCTTCTCGGACACCACCCCCATGGTCGCCGAGGAGGGGGTCGTGGCCGGGTCGAAGGGCGGCATCCGGTCCCGGTAGTCGGCGATCCCCTCGGCCGAGAGCCCGGCCGTGGCCGCGATGTACAGGCGCGAGGTCGCGGAGTTCTCGGGGGTGGCGGTGTACGCGACCAGGGTGCCCCGGTCCGGCGCGTCCACGGCCTCCATCAGTGCGTCGACCACGGTGGCGGCCCCGCCGCACACCGGGCCGAGGTTGCGCAGCGAGGCCTGGACGAACAGGACCCCGCCCGGCCGGACGCCGAGTGAGGCGAGTTCGCGGGCCAGGTCCGATGCGGTGAGTTCGGGTTCTTCGCCACGGGGGGCGACGGGACGGTGGGCAGCGGCCATGACAATTCCCTGGGGGGCAACCCCCGGCGAGGGTGTCCGGGGGACGGAACGACATGAGGGCGCGGCGCGGGCCGCGGCGGAGCCCGCCACGGGGCGGGCACCGCAGAGGTGGTGAACGGTACAACCGGGCGGGCACCGCAGAGGCGGTGAACCGTATGCCGGGGCGGGCGGGGTGGGACGGGCCCGCCCCGGAGAGCAGTGTGTCGCGGCCGTCCGCAACGCTGCGGACCGCCGGGGTGGCGTTGCCACGGGGCCGGGCCCAGGGCTTGTCCGACGAATCCCGCCGCGCACTGGCGCGACGCGAACGGTCGGACAAGCCCTAGCCGAGCTGCGGTGCGCCGGGCCGGAGTTCGGGGCGCTCGTGCAGGATACCGACGGCCAGGTCGACCGCCTCGCGCATCGGGATCAGCCGGCAGTCGGCGGCCCCGACCCGCCCGGTCACCACGCCGGCGGCGCGCCGCAGCACCTCCTCGCCCAGGGTCTGGAAGTGCAGGTCGTCCAGGAGCGGGCCGTCGAAGCGGATCCAGTGGCTGCGGCCGCCGTCCCTGACCACACAGCCGTAGTGCCGGACGGGCAGGTTCGGCATCCGCAGGTCGGCCAGGTGGAAGGCGGTGAACTTGGCCAGCTCGACGCCGATGCTCAGCACCCGGGTGCCGATCTCGTACATCCGCCCGAGCGGGGACTCCGGGCCGAGGTGGCACTCCAGCGGGTGCAGTTCGGTGATCTCCTTGGCGCGGGCCCCGACGGCCGCGAAGGAGGATTGCGGATGGGTGCTGCGGACCGCCTCGGGGTGGGTGCGGACCAGTTCGGAGAGCATGCCCATGGTCCGCGAGGAGGGCGTCTCGGCCGGGTCGAACGGGGGCATGGCCGCACGCCACCGCGCCACCTGCCCGGGTGTCCAGCCCGCCATCATGGTGGTGACGAGCCGGGAGGTGTCCGAGTTCTCCGGGGTGGCGGTGTAGGCGACCAGGGTGCCGCGCTCGGGCCCTCCGAGCGCGTCCAGCAGCGCTTCGCGGACCGTGGCGCTGCCGCCCTCCACCGGGCCGATCGCCCGCAGTGAGGCCTGCACGAGGAGCACGTCCCCCGGCCGCACACCGAGATGGGTGAGCTGACGGGTGAGCTCGGCCCGGGTCAGCTTATTTTCGGATATGTCCCGCTGGGGAGGCGCGGGACTCGGTTCGTGAGGGATGGCGGTTCCCGAGGGTGAAGGGCCCGGAGAGGGGTCTCCGGAGCCGGCTGGGGTAGGGGCGAGCGTACCTCCGAGGCGGCGCGCCGGGTGGCAGGGCGCCCGGCAACCGCCGCTCGTGTTCGGCCAGTTGCGACCGGCCTGGAGTGGCCGGCCGGTGGTCGTGGCCAGCCGGTGGTGGTCGGTGGCCGTCCCGGCCGGTCGTGGTCGGCCGATGGTGGTGGTCGGCCGGTCGTGGTGGTCGGCCCGGCCGCCTCCCGCCGACCGGCTCCCGCCGGTGCGGTCAGCCGGTGGGCACCGTCGGCCTGCGGTCCTGCCGGGCCTGCCGGGCGGCGTCCTCGGCCGCCTTCGGCAGCCGCACGTCCAGCCAGGGCCCGACCGTCTCCCGCATGCCGTCCGCGAAGCGCAGGCCGACCGGGGTCAGCGAGCCGGAGCCGGCCAGCCGTTCGACCGCCTCGGCGGTGTACCGGCGCCAGAGCGCGAACTGCGCCCGGGCGTGCTCGGCGGCGGTGCCGGGCAGGCCGTCGTAAATGGCGGTCCGGGTGCCCCAGAAGGCGGTCACCGCGAGGTGGGCGTAGGTGCCCTGGAGCAGGCCCTCGATCGGGCGCGGGTCGGGCCGCCAGGGCGCGTCGTACAGCCCGCCGTCGTCGGGGTCGTAGAGGTCCACCAGGTCCAGCACGGCGCCCAGTTTGACGTGCTGGAACTCGTGCGCGAGCAGCAGCGCGAGGATCGGCGCGGTGGCCGGGCGGGCGATCCCGACCGCGCCGAAGGCCTGCCGGGCGGCGGCGCTGACGTCCCGCCCGGCCGGGCCGGGGCACAGCGGGGTGACGGTGGTCAGGCCGGTGCGCAGGCCCTGGGCGTAGGCCGGCATGTCGCGGTCGAGCAGTTCCACGGCCTCGCGCAACGCCCCGGTCCAGGCGTGCAGTTCGGCCTCGTCGAGGCGGTCGCCGACCGGCCACTGGTAGCTGTCGCGCTGCGGGTCGGTGTCCTCCAGGGCGAGCGTCCAGCCGCCGGCCAGCCAGACCTGCCGGACCGGCTCCCAGCGCGGGTCGCCGTGGCCCGCGCCGATGGTGAGCACCTCGCCGTCGGCGGTGCGGACGGTGAAGCCGCCGCCGGTGCCGGTGACCACCGCCTCGCCGCCCGGGAGGGCGAGCCGGCCCAGCGTCGGCAGGTGCAGGGCGCCGGCCCGGACCGGGACGGCCACGGCGTCGCCCCGCCCCGCCCGGACGGCCGCGGCGCCGGCCAGCTCGGCCAGCCGGCCGAGCCCCGCGCCGGGGTCCCCGCCGAGCCGCCGGGCCGCCCAGGCCCGGGCGTACGGGTGCCCGAGCACCGTGTCCAGCGCGGCCGGTGCGGCGGAGTCGAGGTCGGCGAGCAGCTCCCAGGCGGCCGAGGAGCGCAGCCCGGAGGTGCCCCAGACGGCTGCCAGCATCGCGCGGGTGAGCGCGAGTTGGGAGCGGACGAGGGCCCGGACGGTGTCCGCGCCGCCGTGGCCGCGGGCCAGCTCGTCGAGCCGGCGGTCGGTGAGGCCCGCGGGCACGGCCGGCTCACCGGCCTGCGCGGGAACTGCCTGGACGGCCGCCGGCCGCGCGGCCGCGCCGGGCCCGGGGGCCGGCTCGCCGCGGTCGGCGATGCCGTTGATGAGTGTCATGAGATCCCCGCAGTAGACGGAGGGGTGGTCGAAACCACCATCGGCCCGGTAGCGGTGGGCGTACAGACCGCCACCGCAGGAGCGGACGACGGGGCAGGCCCGGCAGGTGGCGCTGAGGTCGGCCAGCCCGGACTGCCGGGCGACCATGCCGGGGTGCCGGGCGACCTCGTCCAGGCTGTGCGTGAAGACGTCGAGACCGGTGGCGGGCGCGCCGTCGTACGCGGTCTTCAGGCTGTCGGCCTGCTCGAAGGTGCCGTCGGTCTCCAGCACGACCAGCGCGGCGGGTTCCAGGCCGAGCGACTCGGTGAGGCTGGAGAGCCCGTGCAGGGTGCGGTGGACCGAGTCGAAGGTGCGGACGGCGAACGGCCGGCCGGCCGCCTCCCAGCGGTCGTAGACGGCCAGCAGCCACGCGGCGTAGGGGTTCTCCCCCCGGCCGGCGGGGCGCTTCGGCGGCTGGTCCCAGGTGGCGTGCGGGAGCAGGAAGTCGACGGCCGGGGGGTCGAGTTCGGCCAGCGCGTCGTAGACGGCGACCGGGTCGTTGTCGACGTCGACGGTGCAGAGCAGGCCGGCGTAGAGGTGGCGGTACCCGGGCCGCCGGAGCAGGGCCACCGCCCTCAGCACCTGCGGGTGGCTGCTGCGGCCGTCGGCGAAGCGCCGGTGCCGGTCGTTGGCCGCGCGGTCGCCGTCCAGCGAGATGCCGACCTTGATGTCCTGCCGGTCGAAGAGCTCGCAGAAGGCGGGGCTCAGCAGCACGCCGTTGGTGTGGATCCGCAGGTCGAGCGCGCAGCCGGGCGGGAGTGCGGACCTGAACTCCTCGGCGGCGCGGCGCAGTCGGTCCGGGCCGGCCAGCAGGGGTTCTCCCCCGTGCAGGACGACCCGGACGACGGTGAGGCCGTGGGCGGCCGCGTGCTCGCCGATCCGTTCGGCGGCCTTGGCCAGGACCTCGTCGCCGATGACCTTGGGCCGGGCGCGCCAACTGGTGTCGGCGTGCTCGTAGACGTAGCAGTGGTCACAGGCGAGATCGCACCGGCTGTGGACCTTCACAACGAACTGCGTGAACGGAAGCAGGGATCGCGTCATGGTCAGTCGGTTTCAGCCGGAGCCGATGGTCGATCGGCTGGTCAGATGGAGGAGTTGAAGGCCGCGACCGGCACCAGACCGGTATCGGAGCCGGGCAGGGCACGTCGGAGTCGCGCGGCCAGCTCGTCCGACCCGAGTGCGGCGAGACCGGTCAGAGTGAGCCGGTCCACATCGCCCTGAGGCTCCGTCAGTTCGCTGGTGGGCCTGGTGTCCAGTGCGGGTGTCATGTTCGATTCTCTTCCGCGATGGGGGTTAGAGAGAGCAGATACCGGGTATAAGGCCCGGCTCCAATCATCAATGTAGTGGCAGCGGGACAGCAGCGCCGTACTGTTCCGTGCACGTCTGTGCCCACTACCCCCGCCGGGCTGCGACGTCACGCGGAAAGTTCACCCACTCGGCGGTCGCATCGGGGCGTCGCACGCCACACGAGTGGCCGTGCCGGGATCACACCGGGGGCTGCTCGATGTCGCGGTCCAGCCGCACCCCCTCCCGGATCGCCACCGTGACCGGGTGGCCCTCGCCCAGCGCCTCCCGGGCCCGGGCGAGGGCGTCGGCCGCCGTCCGGGCCGCCCGGTCGTGGTCACCGGTCGCGGCGAGGGTGAGCGCGAGGTTGGACGCGGCCGCCAGGGCGTCCGGGTGGTCCGCGCCGAGCCGCCCGGCCAGCAGCGCGAGGGCCTCCTCCTCCAGCGGGAGCGCCGCCGCCGGACCGCCGTCTAGGGCAAGCCCGTTGGCGTGGTTGAGCAGGGCGATCCCGACGTACGGATGGTGGTCGCCGAGGGCCGCGCGCAGGCCGGACAGGGCCTCGCGGGAGAGCTGCCGGGCCTCGGCGGTGCGGCCGCCGCGGCGCAGCAGCACGGCGAGGTTCCCGGCCGTGGTCAGCGTGGTGGGGTGCTCCGCGCCGAGGTGGGTCCGGCAGTGCCGGTAGGCGTCCTCGCCCGGCGGGACGGCCCGCCCGGTGTCACCCAGCGCGGCCAGCGAGCCGGCCAGGTTGGCGGCGGCGGCCGCGGTGCCCGGATGGTCGGCGCCGTGCCGGTCGAGCAGCCGCCGGTGGACGTCCTCGTCGTTGGCGAGCGCCTCCTCGTACCGGCCGAGCCGGCGCAGTGCGGCGCCGAGGTAGCCGCGGGCCCGCAGCAGGCCGTGGTGGTCCTCGCCGTACAGCCCCGCGTAGCCGCGCACGGTTGCCTCCAGGAGGTCCAGTGCCTCCTGGGGCCGGCCGGCATCGCCCAGGTCGCGGGCGAGGTTGGCGGCCGAGAAGAGCGTGTAGGGGCTGTCGGCGCCGAGCGTCGCGCGCTGGCGCCGCAGGACCTCCCGGTGCCCGTGGACCGCCTCCGCGAAGTCCCCGCAGAGGAACTGGGACACGGCGAGGTTGTTGCCGCTCATCAGGGTGCGCGGGTGATCCGGCCCGAGCACCCGCACCGCGGTGGCGAGGGTCTCCCGGTCGAGCGCCCGGGCCTCCTCGTAGCGGCCGAGGTGGCGCAGGTCGCCGCCGAGGCTGTTGGCGACGGCGATGGTGTTCGGGTGGTCCGGCCCGAGGGCGGCGGTGAGCCGGGCCAGCACGTCCCGGTCGGTCTCGTACGCCTCCCCCGCGAGGCCCTGGAGCCGCTGGACGTTGCCGAGTTCGACGCGCAGCAGCAGGGTCGGGACGTCGTTCCCGCCGTCGTGCCCGGGCCCGGCCGGGCCCGCCTCGTGCCAGCGGGCGAGGACCCGCTCGGCGAGGTCGCGCGCGGCGCCGTGCAGGCTGCGCTGCCACAGGTAGCGGACCGAGCCGACGATCCACCGCCGGACGGCCGGGTCGGCGGACCCGGCGGCACCGGACGGCCAGAGGTGGGGCAGCAGTTCGGCGTAGCGCGGCCAGTTCGCCGGGACGTCCGGGTCGCCCGGGTCGGCGAGGGTGAGCGCGCGGTGCACGACGGCCCGCACCCGGGCCCGGTCGGCCTCGGCGACCTGGTCGCGCAGCAGCGCCTGGGTGATCCGGTGCACGCTCAGCGTCCCGCCGGCCTGGTCGTAGCGGGCCAGGTTGAACTGGTTGACGGTGCGCAGGATCTCGCCCGTCGCGAGCCGGGCGTCCGGGGTGTCCGGGGGCAGCCCGACGGCCTCGATCACGGGCGCGCTGTAGAGCAGCCGGATCGGGATGGCGTCCGGCCCGAGGAAGCCGCAGACCTCCAGCAGCCGGGCGGCGGGGGCGTTGATCCGGCGCAGGTCGGCGCCGGCGATCCGCCAGGTGGCCGCGGTGACGGTCGAGTACTCCGCGTCCGCCTGCACCGGCAGGTCGAGGATGTCGGTGAGTGTCTCGTCCAGCAGTTCGGCGTAGGTGGCGGCCGGCATCGGGGTCTCGTGCAGCCAGGCCGCCGCCTGGCCGACGGCGAGCGGCAGGTCGCCGAGGAGTTCGGCGATCCGGTCGGCGTCGGCGGCCCCGACACCGGTGTTGAAGCGGCGGACCAGCTCGACGCTCTCCGCCCGGTCGAACACCTCGACCTCGGTGCATCCGCGGTGCCGGGCCCAGCGCCGGTCGCGCGAGGTGACCAGGACGTGCCCGCCGGCGGAGCCGGCCGGCAGCCACGGGGCGAGCTGCTCCGGATCCTCCGCGTTGTCGAAGACCAGGAGCCAGTGCCGGTACGGGCGGCCCCGGCCGAGCGCGTCCAGCACGGCCCGGGCCGTCAGGGCCACGTCGTCGCCGCTCTCCAGGCCGAGTGCGGGGGCGAGTTCGGCGAGCCGCTGCGGGATGCCGGCCGGCTCCTCGGCCGGCACCCACCAGACCACCTCGTACGCGGGCGCGAAGCGGTGGGCGTACTCGACCACGGTCTGCGACTTGCCGACCCCGCCCATGCCGTACAGGACCTGCACCGGCTCGGCCGCCGGGCCGAGGGTGAAGCCGTCGCGCAGGGTCTCCAGCAGCCGGCCGCGGCCGGTGAAGGCGGGCAGCCGCGGCGGCGGGTTCGCCACGTCGGGCCGGCCCGACGGGAAGCGGGCGGGGGCGGGCGGGGCCTCCTCGTCGGCCTCCAGCCAGCGGCCGGCGCCGGGCGGCGGGCCGAGCAGTTCGAAGAGCTGGGTCTCGGCCGGCTCGGCGGAGCCGCGGGCCAGCTCGGGCACCCGGTGGCCGGCGAACGGCCCGGACAGCCACTCGCCGGGCGCCGCCAGGGCCAGCGCCAGCAGGCCGGCCGATCCGCCGTCCTGCTCGGCGGAGGTGAGGCGGCGCCAGATCTCCCGGCCGCGGGGCAGCGCCGCGTACTCGGGCGAGAGCAGCACCAGCACCCGGCCGTCGCCGTCCAGCGGCCCGGCGGCTTCGGGCAGGGCGCTGTCACCAGGTGGTCCGGCGTCCAGCGCCGCCGCGGCGCCGTGCAGTGAGGCGAGGTAGCCGAAGCCGGCCAGGGCGGCGGCGGCCCACTCGGCCCACATCCGGTCCCCGGGCGCGTAGCTGACGTACACCTGGCGGGAACGGCTGCGGCCGGTGCGCAGGTACGCCGCGTACAGCCGGCGGCGGGCCCGGTCGGGGACCGGCCGCAGCGTGCGGACCCGGCCGTCGGTGAGCCAGGCCGCCAGCCGTTCGAACGCGCCGAGCAGGCTGCGGCCCTGCTGCGGCCGGTCGACGACGGTGGCCGGCACCTCCTCGTACGCGTAGAACGGCTTGTACGGGACTTCGACGTCCCGCCAGTAGTCGGCCCGGCGTTCGGCGCTCAGCCAGCGGTCCAGGTACGGGGCGAAGGCGTCGTGGGCGAGGTCGCGCCCGGCGGCCAGGCCGGCCCGCTCGGCGTCCTCGACCCGCATCGGGACGGGCAGCACCCGGATGTCGCGCTCGTCGGCGTCCACGATGGCGTGGGCCGCGTCCACGCCGCCGCGGATGCTCTGGGCGCCGAGGGTGAAGCAGTCCACCACGGTGTCGGGCATGAGCACGGTGCAGATGCCGGAGGTGTCGCTGACCCCGGTGCGGCTGTCGATCAGCACGTAGTCGTACGCGGCGGTCCACTGCTCGCGCAGCGCGTACAGGAACTCGGCGCCCCGGATGTCGCCGCGGGTGTAGAAGCTGCGCCAGTTGAAGCTGGTCACGGCGGCGGAGTAGGCGGCGTTCTGCCGGCCGGCCGGCATCAGGTCGAGCCGCCCGCCGGCGGGCAGGTCGAGTGCGAGGCCGCAGAGGTAGCGGTCGAGCCGGCCGGGCGCGGCCAGCCACTGCCGGGGGGCCGCCGCGGCGGCGTCGCCGGGGCCGGGCAGGGCCTGTTCGACGTAGGCCCGCAGCAGGTCGATCAGGCCGTCGGTGGCGTGGAGTTCGGGGTCGATCAGCAGCGGGTGGTAGTACCGGTGCAGGCCGGGCGCCTCCAGGTCCCAGTCGACCACCAGGACGCGCAGGCCCTGGCTGGCGAGGATCCAGCCGACGTTGGCCAGCGCCATGGTGCGGCCGGTGCCGCCCTTGTAGGAGTAGAACGTGACGACCGATCCGGTCCCGGGCGTCGACAGGACGGCGGACTCGGCGTCCGCCAGGGCCACCTGGTCGGCGGTCATCGTACGGAGTCTCCTTCGCGGGGCCCCCGGGGAGCGGGGGGCAGGACTGCATCAGGGGACACGGCCGGCGGCCAGGCCGGGATGGTCAGTCCGGGCATGGCCGCGGCTCCGGGGCCGAGGCCGAACGTGGCCCTGGCCAGAACCGGATCGGCCTCGTCCGCCTCGTCTAACAGTTTGTTCTGGGCGACCGTAACGGTACGTAGCAGTTCACTTTCGAAGCGTTCCCGCTGGACGCGGACCCTAAAGAGCGGCTCCGGCCCCGACCTGTGCAGCCAGTTGCGCGGGAACACGTCCCGCACTCCCCCCCAGAGCCGGGTGCGCGCCGGTCCCTCGGGCGGGTCGTCGGTACCGGCCGGCACCAGGACGCCGGTGACGGGGTGGTTCCGGTCGTCGAAATCGCGCAGCGCCTGCCGGTAGTGCTCGGCGCCGGCCGCCCACGGGTCCACCAGCAGGACGCTGACCTCGTTGTTCTCGCGGGCGCGGTCCAGGTCGGCGGACAGACCGGGGCCGACCTCGTCCAGCGTGGTGCTGTGCCCGGCCCGGGTGATCGCCTGCTGGGCCTGCACGACCAGCGAGGGCAGCCGCGGCGGGTGGTAGGGCGCCCAGTCCCTGGGCCGGTCCCCGTACCACCCACCCCGGTACCGGCCTTCGTCCTGCGCCGGCGCCGGGGCTCCCTCGTCCCCCGCCGGCACCGGGGCGGCCGCCGGCCGGTCCTCGGCGGTGGCGGCGGGGCGGGCCGCCACGCTGCCGGCGGCGACGAAGATCCGGACCATGCCGCTGCGCCCCGGCGGCGGTGCGGCGTCCGGCACCGGGAAGCAGCCGTCCACCCGGCCCAGGTCGAGGTGGGGCAGCTCGGTCAACGGCAGGCAGGCCGCCTCCCGCACCCGCTCGGCGATGGCCCGGACCACGCGGCGGTAGTCGGGCCCGTGCGGGTCGGCCCGCAGCAGGTCGCGCAGCCCACCGGTGACGTACGCCGCGCCCAGGTCGTGCTGGCTGTACTGGATCCGCAGCACCTCGGCCGGCAGGTCGGCCGGAGGCGGCTCCCAGACCACCGGGATCAGGGCCGGCACCGCCTCGCCGGTCAGCTCCTGGTGCCGGCGCATCCGGCCGTCGAAGGCCGTCCACTCCTTGCCGCAGTACGGGCTCGCGAAGTAGGCCGGGGAGTAGAGCGCCACCAGGGTGCGGCTGACCGCGAGCATCCGGGAGAGCTGCCGCTCCCAGTCGTCGCCGACGCGCAGCCGTTCGGTGTCCCGGTAGGCGAGTTCGCCCGGGCCCGCCGCGGGCTCGATCCGGGCCAGCTCGTCCCGGAGGTCGCTGAAGAACTGGTCGACGAAGGCACCGCCGGCCTGGTGGTCCCGCCGCGCGTAGCTGAAGAAGAAGTACGGCCGCACTTGCAGCACCCCCCGGGCCGGTCGGCGAACTCGGCCTACGCTACCGGGGAGTTGGGTCGAGGGAGCCGGGACTGGGGAAGATCCCGGCTCGGCTTTCACTCGGTTCCGTCACGGGGCGGTCACGCCGCAGGGTGGCGCCCCCGGGGGGCGGTGCGCGGACCGGCCGGTCAGACCGCGGACTGGAAACGGGCCACCGGCAGGGCGCCGGGCCGGTCCTCGTCCACGCCTGCCCGGCGCACCAGTTCACCGACGTAGGCGGTTGCCTGTTCGGCGAGTCGGCCGAGCGTCGGGCGCTCGGCGCCGTCGCCCGGATCGAGTGCCGCGGTGGGGGTGGCGGTGTCACTCATCGATTGCCTCACCCTCTCGGGAGGAGTGGTGGCTCCGGCCCGCGGCCGGGGCCTTTGCTCCACGCTACCGTCGCTGATGACGCGGAGTCAGATCGCGCCGGAGGGCGGCCGGTTCACGCGGGAGCGCACGGCGGGGCGCACGGCCCCGCCCGACCCGGCCGCACCCCTGGGCACCGCACTCACGGGCACCGCACCCCTGGAGGCCGAACTCACCGACGCCGAACTCACGGTCGCCGCCGCTCACCGACGCCGCCGCTCACGGGCAGAGGCGCTCCACCCGCCAGCCGGCCGGGGCGGACGGGTCGGCCAGGTAACGCAGCCGGTCGTGCAGCCGGTTCTCCCGGCCCTGCCAGAACTCCACGCTCTCCGGGATCACCCGGTACCCGCCCCAGAACGGCGGCACCGGCACCCCCTCGCCCTCCGGGTAGCGCCGCTCCAGCTCCGCGTACCGCTGCTCCAGCACGTCCCGGCCGCCGACCGGGCTGGACTGCTCGCTGGCCCAGGCGCCGAGCTGCGAGCCGTGCGGGCGGGTGCGGAAGTAGGCGGCGGTCTCGTCCCGGCCGACCTTCTCCACCCGGCCCTGGACGATCACCTGGCGGGCCAGCGCGATCCACGGGAAGAGCAGCGCCGCATGGGGGTTGGCCGCCAGCTCGGTGCCCTTGCGCGAGCCGTAGTTGGTGAAGAAGACGAAGCCGCGCGCGTCGAAGCCCTTCAGCAGGACGGTCCGCGAGCTCGGCCGCCCCTGGGCGTCGGCGGTGGAGAGCACCATCGCGTTGGGCTCCGCCAGCCCGGCGTCGTCCGCCTCGTGGAACCAGCGGGTGAACTGCGCGACCGGTTCGGCCGCGAGCTGCTCCTCGACCAGGCCCTCCTGCGTGTAGTGCTTGCGCATCACGGTGAGGTCCGGCCCGGGCCGGGCCTCGTCGGCCAGGATCCGGGTGGCGGGGCTCAGGGGCGTCGGCTGGGCGCGTTCCGGGGTCTGCACGTCAACATCATCCCGTACGACAAGCAACCGGCACCGCTACCTCCGGACAAACCCCGGTGGGAGATAAGGTGACTCGCCACCGCTTGACCGCCCGGACTACGGTGAATTGTCCGGAACCTGGGGTTTGGTTCCGGAGATTTCCCTGGCACGACCGGCCTCCGGGCGAAAAGTCAAGCGGGCCCACGGGCAACATCACCACGGTGGTGTATGGCGCAATGCACTCTGTGCCTGTGAGTATGGCACCGAGTGCCAACCACCATTCGGTCACTGGCGTACCGCCCCACCACGGCGGACCGCCGATCGCAGAACTGAAGGAGCCGTCGCATGTCCGACTTCGTACCCGGGCTTGAGGGAGTCGTCGCGTTCGAGAGCGAGATCGCCGAACCCGACCGTGAAGGCGGCGCCCTGCGGTACCGAGGCGTCGACATCGACGACCTGGTCGGCCACGTCTCCTTCGGCCACGTCTGGGGCCTGCTGGTGGACGGCAAGTTCAACCCGGGCCTCCCGGCCGCCGAGCCGTTCCCGATCCCGGTCCACTCCGGTGACATCCGCGTCGACGTGCAGTCCGCCCTCGCCATGCTCGCCCCGGTCTGGGGCCTCAAGCCGCTGCTGGACATCTCCGCCGAGCAGGCCCGCGACGACCTCGCCCGCGCCGCCGTGATGGCGCTCTCCTACGTGGCCCAGTCCGCCCGCGGCCAGGGCCTGCCGATGGTCCCGCAGAGCGAGATCGACAAGGCCGAGACCGTCGTCGAGCGCTTCATGATCCGCTGGCGGGGCGAGCCGGACCCGAAGCACGTCAAGGCCATCGACGCCTACTGGACGTCCGCCGCCGAGCACGGCATGAACGCCTCCACCTTCACCGCCCGCGTCATCGCCTCCACCGGCGCCGACGTCGCGGCCGCGCTCTCCGGCGCCGTCGGCGCGATGTCCGGCCCGCTGCACGGCGGCGCGCCGTCCCGCGTGCTCGGCATGATCGAGGAGATCGAGCGCACCGGCGACGCCACCGCCTGGGTGAAGAACGCCCTCGACAAGGGCGAGCGCCTGATGGGCTTCGGCCACCGCGTCTACCGCGCCGAGGACCCGCGCGCCCGCGTGCTTCGCCGCACCGCCAAGGAGCTCGGCGCGCCGCGCTTCGAGGTCGCCGAGGCGCTGGAGAAGGCCGCGCTGGAGGAGCTGCACAACCGCCGCCCCGACCGCGTGCTGGCCACCAACGTCGAGTTCTGGGCCGCCATCATGCTGGACTTCGCCGAGGTCCCCGCGCACATGTTCACCTCGATGTTCACCTGCGCCCGGACCGCCGGCTGGTCGGCGCACATCCTGGAGCAGAAGCGCACGGGCCGGCTCGTGCGCCCCGCCGCGCGCTACATCGGCCCCGGCCCGCGCAGCCCGCGCGACATCGAGGGCTACGCGGCCATCGCGCGCTGACGAAACCCCTGCTGAACAGCGGGTCAGGCCTCGTGCCGGGCCCGCTGTTTCCGCAGCTCCGGGCCGCGAAGATCACATCTCAGCGGGCGGACCGACCGCACACCGCGGCGGGCCCGGCCGGTAGGCTGCGCGCGTGGCTCAGATCCAGATCCCCGCTGACATCAAGCCCGCAGACGGCCGTTTCGGCTGCGGCCCGTCCAAGGTGCGCCCCGAGGCCCTGAGTGCCCTCGCCGCGACCGAGACCTCCCTGCTCGGCACCTCCCACCGCCAGGCCCCGGTGAAGAACCTGGTCAAGCGCGTGCGCGAGGGCGTGAGCAGCCTCTTCTCCCTCCCCGAGGGGTACGAGGTGGTGCTCGGCAACGGCGGCTCCACCGCCTTCTGGGACATCGCGGCCTTCGGCCTGGTGCGGGAGAAGTCCCAGCACCTCGACTTCGGCGAGTTCTCGTCCAAGTTCGCCTCCTCGGTGAAGGCCGCCCCGTGGCTGGCCGAGCCGACCGTGATCAAGACCGCCCCGGGCACCCACCCGCTGCCGGTCGCCGAGGCCGGCGTGGACGTCTACGGACTCACCCACAACGAGACCTCCACCGGCGTCGCGATGCCGATCAGGCGCCCGGCCGGCGCCGACCAGGGCTCGCTCGTCCTGGTGGACGCCACCTCGGGCGCCGGCGGCCTGCCGGTCGACATCACCGAGACGGACGTCTACTACTTCGCCCCGCAGAAGTCGTTCGCCTCCGAGGGCGGGCTCTGGCTGGCGTCCTTCTCCCCGGCCGCCCTGGAGCGCGCCGCCGAGATCGCCGGCTCCGGCCGCTACATCCCGCCGTTCTTCGACCTGCCGACGGCCATCGACAACTCGTCGAAGGACCAGACGTACAACACCCCGTCGATCGCCACCCTGTTCCTCCTCGCCGACCAGCTGGAGTGGCTGAACGGCAACGGCGGGCTCGACTGGGCCGTCGCCCGTACGGCTGATTCCTCGTCCCGCCTGTACGGCTGGGCCGAGAAGTCCGCGTTCGCCAACCCGTTCGTGGCGAACCCGGCCGAGCGCTCGCAGGTGGTCGGCACGATCGACTTCGACGACTCCGTGGACGCCGCCGCCGTCGCCAAGGCACTGCGTGCCAACGGCATCGTCGACACCGAGCCGTACCGCAAGCTCGGCCGCAACCAGCTGCGCGTCGCGATGTTCCCGGCGATCGACCCGGCGGACATCGAGGCGCTCACCGCCTGCATCGACTACGTGGTCGAGCAGCTCTGACCGGCTGACGCACGCGGAAAGGGCCACCGCCCACGGGCGGTGGCCCTTTCCGCTGTCCGGAGCTACCTGCTGACCAGCGAGCTGATCACCACGACGGCCAGCAGCAGCACCAGGGCGCCGGTCACGATACGCATACGAGTCTTGGGATCCACGGTCAACGAGCGTACCCGGACCCCGGCCGGGTCAGGACGCCGAGGTTGGACCCGCCGCTGGCATCGAGGTTCTGCCCGGTGACCCAGCGGGAGTCGTCGGAGGCCAGGAAGGCCACGATGTCCGCCACGTCGGCCGCCTCGCCGACCCGGTCGAAGGCCGAGTAGGCGGCCACCCGGGCGCGCGCCACCGGATCCTCCAGCCAGGGGTTGATGTCGGTGGCGACGACGCCCGGCAGCACCGCGTTGACGGTGATCCCGCGCGGGCCGAGCTCCTCGGCCAGGGTCAGCGTCAGGGTGTTCAGCGCACCCTTCGTCATCGCGTACGAAACCGCCGTCGGGAACGCCACCCGGGTGACGCCGGAGGACACGTTGACGATCCGGCCGCCGTCCCGCAGCCGGCCCAGGCCCTGCTGGACGACGAAGAACGGCGCCCTGGCGTTCACCGCGAAGACCCGGTCGAAGTCGGCCTCGGTCACCTCGTGGATCCCCTTGAACACGCCGATCCCGGCGTTGTTCACCACGATGTCCAGGCCCTCGCCGCCGCCGGCCGCCGCGAGGCCCGCGTCGAATGCCGCCCAGAGCGCCTGCGCGTCGCCGGGGACACCCAGCTCGGCGCCGACCGCGAAGGCCCGCCCGCCGGCCTGCTCGATCACCTTGACGACCTCCTCAGCCGCAGCCGCGTTGGTGGCGTAGTGGACGCCGACCAGCGCGCCGTCCCGCCCCAGCCGCTCGGCGATGCCCCGCCCGATCCCCCGGCTGCCGCCCGTCACCAGTGCCGTCTTCCCCGCAAGCGTGCTCATGGCCACGCCCCCTCATTTATGTAGCGGTCGCTAGTGAAAGGAACCGTAGCACGTGTTCTGTAGTGCTCGATATAGAATCTCCGCATGGCGACGACCCCGGCGACCACGCCCACGACGAGCACCCCCCGGCGCGGGCGCCCGCGCTCCTTCGACCGCGAGGCCGCCCTGGAGCAGGCACTGCGGCTCTTCTGGGAGCACGGCTACGAGGCGACCTCGGTCGCCGACCTCACCGCCGCCATGGGCATCCGCCCGCCGAGCCTCTACGCGGCCTTCGGCGACAAGCGGGCGCTCTTCGAGGAGGTCGTCACCCGCTACCGCAGGACCCACGGCGCGTACGCGCCCCGCGCGCTGGCCGAGGAGCCCACCGCCCGGGCCGGCGTCGCCCGGATGCTGCACGAGGCCGCGGCCCAGGGCACCGACCCGGACCACCCCTGGGGGTGCCTGGTGATCAGCTCGACGGTGAACTGCACCTCGCCCGAGGTCACCGGCGCCGTACGGGAGCTGCGCAACGCCAACGTCCGGGCGCTGGAGTCCCTGATCCGCGCCGACATCGCGGCCGGCCACGAGCCCGCCGACGCCGACCCGGCGGCATTGGCCGCGTTCACCGCCACCGTGCTGCAGGGCATGTCCCAGCGCGCCCGTGACGGCGCGAGCCGGGCCGAGCTGGAACTGGTCGCCGCCACCGCGATGCGGATCTGGCCCTGACGACCGGACGCCCCCGGCCCTAGCTCCAGTCGGCCAGCGGCCAGGAGCGGACCGTCTCGTAGTGCGCGAAGCCGCCGTCCAGCTCGCTCTTCATCAGGTGCAGTTCGGCGGCCTCCCACTCCGGCCCCCGGTACTCGCCGAGCGCCAGCGCCAGGGAGTCGAGCTCCGCCGCGGCCACCCGCTGCACCGCCCGCCGCCGGCCGTGCGAGGAGCCGGCCCGGGCCAGGGTCAGGTGCGGGTGGAAGGTGAAGGCGTCCACCTCGCCGATCACGTCGGCGGTGGCCTCGTTCACCGCCTCGGCGAGCCGCCGCAGTGCCCAGGTCTGACCCTCCACCCCGGCCCAGAGCACCCGGTCGCCGAACCGCCCGGCCCCGGCGAGCCGCAGCCGGTGCACGGCGTGCACCTCCGCCACCCCGGCCAGCCCGGCCTCCAGCTCCGGCAGCCGCTCGACCGGCACCTCGCCGAGAAAGGCCAGGGTCAGGTGCCAGCCCTCCACCGTCGTCCAGCGCAGCCGGTCCGCCCCCGGCAGGCCACGCACCGGCGCCACCGCGTCGGAGAGCCCCTGCAACGCCTCGACCGGCGGCAGCACCGCCACAAAGAGCCTCATGAGGTCATCTTCCCGCGCACGGCTCTTTGGGCTAGAACATTTTCATGAAGATCCGTACCGGCGGCCCCGACGACGTCGCCGACATCCTCTCCCTGCTCGACGGCGCGGTCGCCTGGCTGGCCGCCCGGGGGCGCACCGGCCAGTGGGGCGACCAGCCCTTCAGCGGCAACCCGGCCAGGGTCGACCACATCCGGAAGTACGCCGACGAGCCGTTCCTGATCCGGCTCGCGGTGGACGACGAGGGCCGCACCGTCGGCTGCTGCGTCGTGTCCGAGGAACGCGGTCAGTACATCCCGGCCGTCGAGGAGCGGGAGCTGTACATCCGCAACCTGGTCACCGACCGGTCCCGCAAGGGCTCGGGCATCGGCGCCGCGCTGATCGCCGACGCCCTGGACGAGGCCCGCCGCCGCGGCATCGGCCTGGTCCGGGTGGACTGCTACGCGGGCGACGACCGCCGGCTGGTCGGCCAGTACCGGGCGCTCGGATTCACCGAGACCGAACCCTTCGAGGTCGAGCAGCCGAACGGCCTCTGGCCCGGCCAGATCCTGGAGATCCGGCTCTGACCACCGGCCCCGGGCGGGCCACCGCGCCCGCCCGGGTGTGACCGGCCGTCAGCAGGCGGCGGCCAGCTCCGACTTGACGGTGGTCCGGGTGCGCGGCACGAAGGCCACCACCCGTCCGCCGCGGCCCGGGTGCAGGTCGACCCGGACCTTGAGGTCGGCACTGCGGGCCAGCACCAGGCCGACCGTGCCGGCGGCCAGCGCCGAGACCAACCCGCAGGCCAGCAGCCCGAGTCGGGGCCCGTACGAGGCCGTCACCCAGCCCACGACCGGCGCACCGATCGGCGTGCCGCCGGTGAAGACCAGCACCAGCAGGCCCATCACGCGGCCCCGCATCTCCGGGTCGGTGGCCAGCTGCAGCGTGGAGTTGACCGAGGTGTTGAAGCTCAGCCCGAACACCCCGATCAGGGTCAGCAGCGCCGCGAAGGTCCAGTAGCCGGGCGCGAACGCGGCCACCACCTCCAGCGTGCCGAAGGCCAGCGCCGCCCCCACCAGCCTGCGCAGTCTGGGCGCGCCGCGGCGGGCCGCGAGCAGGGCGCCGGCCAGCGAGCCGACCGCCATCGCGGTGTTCAGCAGGCCGTACTGCCCGGCGCCCACCTTGAAGGTGTCGCGGGCGAAACCGGAGAGCAGCGTCGGGAAGTTGAACCCGAAGGTGCCGATGAAGCCGGCCAGCACCATCGGCCAGAGCAGCTCGGGCCGCTCCTTCACGTACCGCAGCCCCTCCCTCAACTGCCCCTTCTCACGGGCGATCGGCGCGGTCGGGCGCAGTTCGCTCTGCCGCATGGCGAGCAGTCCGCCGATCACGGCGGCGAAGGAGAGCGCGTTCACCGCGAACGCCCAGCCGCTGCCGACCGCGGCGATCAGCAGGCCCGCGACGGCGGGGCCGACCAGCCGGGCGGTCTGGAAGTTGGCGGCGTTCAGGCTGACCGCGTTGGCGAGGTCCTTCGGGCCGACCATCTCGGAGACGAAGGCCTGCCGGGTCGGGTTGTCGACCACGGTGACCAGGCCGAGCAGCAGCGCGAACGCGTACACGTAGTACGGCGTGACCACCCCGCCGATGGTCAGCACGGCCAGGCCGGCGGCCAGCAGGCCCATCGCGCCCTGGGTGTAGATCAGCAGCCGGCGCTTGGGCATCCGGTCGGCGAGCACGCCGCCGAACAGGCCGAGCAGCAGCATCGGCAGGAACTGCATGGCGGTGGTGATGCCGACGGCCAACGGGCTGCCGGTGAGGCTGAGGACCAGCCAGTCCTGCGCGATCCGCTGCATCCAGGTGCCGGTGTTGGACACCACCTGGCCGGCGAAGTAGTAGCGGTAGTTGCGGACGCGCAGCGAGGAGAACATCCCCCCGGGCCGGGTGAAGCGGGCGCCTGTGGGGGATGCGGCCGCCGAGAGGGGCCGCGCGGTGGTGGCGGGCGACGGGCGGGCGCTGCCTTGAGCGGCGGGGTCTACCGCCGCGGTGCGTTCGTCGGGGTCGTCGTCGCCGTTGCCCGGCAGCCCCGTGGGGGCGGGTGCCTGGGCGTCGGCGGCCGCCGCGGAGGCGGCGGCGGGGTCGGTGGTCGGCTCGTCGGTACGGATGGCGGCGGCGCTGGCTGCGGCCGGCGGTGTCACGGTGGTCTCCCCTCGCGGCGCGACGACCCGTCGGGGGGCCGTCGCGCTCCTGGTGTCTGTGCTCGGTCCTGCGGTGATGCGGTTCTCCTTCGTCCTCCGGCGGCTGACCGGAAACAGGTGTGCCTCAGAGATGTGCGAGCTTGTACAGCACGGGCGCGGCCTCCCGGAGGACGGCCCACTCCTCCTCGTCGAGCCCTTCGGCGAGCTCGGCGAGCCAGGCGTTGCGCCGGCGGCGGCTCTCCGCGAGGATCACCTCCGCCTGCTCGGTACTGCTGACGACCACCTGCCGGCGGTCCTCCGGGTGCGGCTCCCGCCGCACCAGGCCCTTCTCCTCCAGCATCGCGACGATCCTGGTCATGGAGGGCGGCTGGACGTGCTCCTTCCGGGCGAGCTCACCCGGCGTGGCCTTCCCGCAGCGTGCGAGGGTGCCCAGCACCCCCATCTCGGTAGGGCTGAGCGACTCCTCGACCCGCTGGTGACGCAGGCGACGGGAGAGGCGCATGGTGGACGACCGCAGCTGGCTGACGGCTGCGAGGTCCTGCTCGGACATCTCGGGCATGTCCTTAGCCTACGTCATTACTCTCGCTAAGGAAAATTGCTTTCCGATCACCCGGCCGACCGCCGGTGCCCCGGTGCCGGCGCCGTCAGCGCCGGGTGTCCACCGCGACGAGGCCGTCCGGCATACCCACCACCAACAGCGTCCCGGCCAGGGCGAGCGACCAGACCTCCGAGCCCGTCCGCAGGTCCAGCACCCCGCCGCCGCCCAGGTAGCGCACCCGGACCAGCCCGTCGGACCAGGCCGCCGCCACCACCGGGCCGGCCGCCGTCGCCCCGGCGGCCACCGCCGTCACCGGGCAGCCGCGCCGGTCGGACGGCTCGGGCATCGGCGCCGAGCGCGGACCCCAGATCCGGACGGCGCCGTCGAAACCGCCGCTCACCAGCAGCGGGATCTCCGGATCGGACAACGGCCCGCCCCCCAGGGCGGTACCGGCCAGCGCGGTGACCGGCCCGTGGTGCAGCCGCTCGCTGACCACCTTGCCGTCCTCGTACCAGTGCACGGCGCCGGCCTCGTCGCCGAACGCCGGCGCGGAACCGGCCAGCCCGCCGATCGCCGCCACCGCGCTCAGCCCGCCCGGGCCGCCGGCCGGCGTCGTGCCGCCGGCCACCGAGCCGACCGCGTCCAACGCCGTCATCAGCCCGTACGGCTCCAGGCCCGGCCGCGGTTCGGCCGGGACCACCAGCTCCGCCCGGCCCCAGGCGTCGAGCAGCACCACGGAACCGCCCGCCGTCGCCGCCAGCCCCCGCAGCGGGCGCGGGGACGGCACCACCACGGCGCCGACCCGGCGGCCGGTGGCGGCGTCGAAGGTCCGCACCGCGCCGGTCGGATCGCTCACCAGCACCTGCGACAGGTACGGCCCCGCCCCGGCGGTGATCGCGACGGCCGGCCCCGGCCAGTCCCGGTCGGCGCCCTCCCAGCGCGCCCAGCGCCCGGACCAGGGCACGGGCAGCTGCGCGAGGACGGACGCCGCGGCTGCGGCGGAGGCGTCCCCGCCGAGCAGCCGGGTCCGCAGCACGGCGGCCCGGACGGCCGGATCGGGCTCCTCGATCAGGGCCGGACCGGCGGCGCGCCAGGCCCGGGCGAGCGCGTCGTCCCGCCGCTCGACGGCCGCCGTCACCGGGACGGGGCGGGCCAGCGCGTAGAGCAGCGGGTCCGCGACCAGCGGGCCGGGGTCGCCGCCCGCCGCGGCCGCCGTCCAGAGCGCGGACAGCGTCTCCTCGCCGGACGCCCGCAGGTCGGCACCGGCCGGGACCGCCGGCGGCACCGGAGCCGACGGGGCGGCCGGTGTCCCGAGGGCCGGGCCGGGCAGCGGGTAGGCGGCCGCGTCGCCGCCCCGGGCCGCCGCCCACTGCGCGAACCGCGCGCGGTCCGTCCACTGCGGATCGCCGAGGTCCAGCACCGCCGGCGCGGGCACCGCGGTGAACGCCCCGGCCGCCGCGCCCCCGGTCGTCGCCTCGACCACCAGTCGCACGCCGGGCAGCCGGAGCAGCGGGTCGAGCAGTCCGGTCACCAGGCCGGCCGGGTCCTCGGCCGCGTCCAGCTCGGGGACGCAGACCAGGGTCGGCCGGGCGTCCGCCGCGATCGCCTCGATCAGCGGGCCCGGGGCGTGCGCGACCAGGTCGAGCTGCCGGCCCAGCGACCAGACGGCCGTCCGGACGGTGGCCCCGGCGGCGGGCAGCACGGCGTGGATCCGCCGCGTGCCCGGCACCGTCTCCGTGGTGCAGCCGCGGACCAGCCAGGCCAGCAGGTGCGACTTGCCGGCCCCGGGCGGCCCCGCCACCCGGCAGAGCCGCGGCGCCCGCAGGTCGTCCAGCCAGCCGAGCAGTGCCAGTCCGGCCGGCCTGCGCCCCGCCTCCAGCGGCGGCATCCGCCGTCCGTCCCGCGCCATTCCCCTGATTCCCTCTCCTGGTTCCACCACGGTCCGACCGCTCGGGTCTCTCCCCGCTCAGCCCTGCCGCTCGGCCAGGCTGATCATCAACGCCTTGATCCCGCTCTCGCGGGACTCGGCCGTGTCCCCGTAGTCGAAGCTGTGCGTGAACTCCGCATCCGGGAACTCCCGCGCCATCCAGCGGGCGCAGTAGTGCCCGGGCATCATGCACGGCTCCAGCTCACAGTAGACCCGGAGCACCTGCTCGGCCTCGACGCCCTCCGCCCGGAGGCGGTGCCACAGCACCTCCTCGGGGTGCAGCGGCCCGGGGCCGCCGGCCTCCGTGACGATCCGCTTCCCGCCCCGCTCGTCGACCACCTCGAAGGCCGCCGACGAGTCGACGTTCAGTGGGCGCCGCAGGTCGTCCAGCACCCGCGGCCACCAGCCCTCGCGGTCCTCGAATGCGGCGGGGTCGGCCGCCAGCAGTCCCTGGCGCAGCTCCCGGTAGGCCACGAAGGCCTCCTCCGGCCGGTCGGACGCGGTGACCGCCGGCAGGTGCCGGTCCAGCAGCAGCAGTCCGGCCGCGAACGCCGCCACCGTGGAACTGACCGGCTGGTCCACCGGTTCCGACCCCAGCAGCACCGCCCGGACCGACCGGTCCGGGGCGAAGTACAGCTCGGCCCCGCGATCGGTGCCGAGCCGCAGCTGGGCCGCGGACGGCCCCGCGTCCAGCCCGTACCCGGCCGCGTACTCGCCCAGCGACAGCGGGTCGGACTCCTCGGCGACCTGGAAGTACGGCCCCACCTGGAGCGGCAGCCCCGGGTGCCGCAGCGGTCCCGCGGGCGCGATCGACAGGCTGCGCAGCCCCCGTGGCCCGAAGTGCGCCACCAGCTCCGCCGCCAGCTCGTCGTTCATGTCCGCGCTCACGTCCGGGCCGGCCCTCACAGCATGGGGTAGGAGTCGAGGAACGCCGTCCAGAACTCACTCTTGAACGGCAGCGAGTCCCAGCGCTCCATTCCCTCGCGGACGATCTCCTCCACGTCGGCCCAGTCGTTGGGGTCCGGGCGCTCGTCCGGCCCCGGCCGCTCCACCTCGAACTTGTAGACGAGGTAGGCCAACGAGGAGACGTCCCCGTGGATCAGCTCGTACTCGATCTCGGAATCCGGGTCGGAGACCCAGATCGTCCCGTCGCCGAGGTGCACGAAGACGACCGCCTGGTAGAGCCTGCCCAGCGGCTGCAGCTTCCCGTGCGGGGTGTCGACCGGCTCGGGCCCGGGCCAGTTCTCGAAGGCGATGTCCCGGCTCGCCGGGTCCCGGTCCGCCAGCTCCTCCAGAATGCGGAAGAGCCCCTTGGAGTTCGGGATCCCGATCTCCGTCACGAAGCGCGCGCCGTCGCCGCCTGGCCAGATCCGCGCCGCGGCCTCGGGCCGGAACCTCAGCAGATCACCCGGCGTGGCCCGTTCAACGACCACGGGCCAGTCAATCCCTACCAGCACCAGTCATCCATCCTGTCGTCCCGCCCGTCACAGGCCAGTGTGTTTGAGCTTCTGCTTCTTCGCCACGTGCTTCGCGTCGGAGGCCGCCTTGTCCTGCTGCCCCTGCGCGTCGAAGTCCTTCGTGCCCATCGTGCCATCATGCTTGCCCGTGGAGTGGTCCTCCTCGAGCTGGTCCAGATAGGCCTTGTGGCCCCAGTCGCGGTCCTTCGTGGGGACCTTGTTGTCGTAGTCGACGCCGTGGGTGACCTTCAGGTCGGGATTCTCCGACTCGAAGTGCCGGGCCAGCCAGCGCTCGCAGTTCGGGCCGGCCTGGCAGGGCGCCCGTTCGGTGTAGAGCTCGCTGACGTTGCCTTCCTTGCCGCCCAGCAGCGGTTTGCCGATCGACCGTTCCGAGTGGCTGCGGACGTAGTCGCTCCGGCCGACCAGGATGAACTCGCCGTGCTCGTCCCGGTACCTGAGCGAGGCGTAGTTCTTGCCGCCGTAGTTGCCCTCGGCGCGCCGGGCCTCCTCCACGGCCCGGGACAGCTCCGTCGGCTCGGTGATCTTCTGGCTGACGACCTTCTCGTCCTGCTTGGGGTTGCCGTCGTCGTCCTTGTCCGACTTCTTGTACTTCTTCGCGTGGTACGTGGAGCTCAGGTCCTTCGGCTCCGCGTCCTTGACCTTGCCCGAGTCCCCGTCCAGCAGGGTCTTGAGGGACTTGTCGGTCCCGTCCGGGTCGACAAGCTTGCCGTCCTTGATCTCCTGGACCCGGCCGTCGTCGTGGATGAAGTACTTCCGGGGCGGCGGCTTCGCGTCTCCGCCGGAGCTGGTGCCCGCCTTCGGCGGCGGTGCGGCCTTGTCCTTGCCCTTGTCGGCGAAGCCCTGCGCGTGGTGCTCGTCGTTGGTCTTGTGGTGCTTGGCGGTCTTGGCCAGGTTGTCGCCCGCCTGCTTGTACATCTTCTTGACGGCTTTGCCCGTGTCCTCGGCCAGGGCCTTGCCGAGCTTCTGGGCGCTCTTCTGCAGCGCCTTGACGACCGGGTCGGTCATTCGAAGCTCACCCCTGCCACTCGGGCGCTGAAGACCTGCGCGTGCTGGGCGACCTTCTCCGCCTGGGCGTGCAGGGCCCGGGCGTGCGTCTCCACGACCGCGGGGTCGATCTTGAATCCGGTGCCGGCCGAACCGCCTCCGCCGTTCACGGCCGCTTCCGCCGCCTCGAACACCAACCCGGACACCGCCCCCGCGACGATCTCCACCAGCGGGGTGACCGCCGCCTCGATCACCTCGGAGATGATGTGGTCCTCCAGCTGGTGCGCCAGATAGGACATCAGCTTGCGCGCGGCCTGCTGGATCGCGATCACCCCGGCCTCCGCAAGCCCGAGGGTCGCCACGGCGGCGGCCTGGGCCGCGACGAAGGAGGCGGCCAGCACGATGAGCTCGGCGAGCGCCTCCATCTTCATGGCGATGATCACGTCCGCGGCGGTGTCCAGCGCCTTCGCCACCACATGGGCCGCCTGGACGACCTCGTTGAAGTGCTTGTCGGACATCAGCGCCCACTTGGCCACCAGCGCCTCGTACGACTCGCCCTCGTACGCCCCGCCGAGCTGATGGACCGACGCGGTCGAGTCCGTGTGCAGGTCTTCGAGTCCCTTGGCGAACTCCTTGACGTGCTCGCCGAATTCGCGGACCTTGTCCTCGTTGACCGAGGGCCAGTGAATGCCGATGAACTCGAGGAGCGTCGCCACCTCGCCGGGCAGCTCGATCGCCATCAGGATCCCCCCCACTCACACCAATCCGTCGATTGCATCGAAATTTTATCCAATGAACCATCAGACACCTCCCCCCGGAACGTGCCGATTCTGTACCGATCTGTACCGACCCGGACGCTCTCGATCCGCTCCGGCGGCCGACCCCGGCCCTCCGGGAACGGGCCCCACCCGCGTCCGGCCCGCTGGCCGTGCCCTCCGTGGCTCCCGGTGCGATGCTGGTTCTGGGGCCTGACCTACACGGCTCCCAGCGCCACGCCACCCCTCGACGGAAGGGCCGACCAGCACCACCCCTCAGTGAAAGGGCCGACCAGAAATGACCGACGTCGCCGCCGAGCAGGCCGAGCAGAACGACACCGGCTTCGCCCGCCTCGCCATGGTCACCATCGACTGCGCCGACCCGGTCGCGCTGGCCGCCTTCTACGGCGAGCTCCTGGGGTGGGAGACCCGGCACGTGGACGAGCACTTCGCCATCCTGGACAACCCGGAGGGCGGCAGCCCGCTCGGCTTCGGACGGGTGACCGGGTACCGGCCGGAGCCGTGGACCGAACCGGACGGCAGCAAGCACTTCCACCTGGACTTCTACGTCGACGACCTGGAAGACGCCACCGCCCGGGCGCTCGCGCTCGGCGCCACCGAACCCCGCTACCAGCACGGCCGCACCCTCAAGGTGCTGATCGACCCGGCCGGCCACCCGTTCGGCCTAGCTCCTCTGGAGTGACGGCCGGGAGGCCCGAGCGGCACCCCGGACAGGCCGGGTGCTCTATGCGCAGGCGACGTCAGGGCTTGGTGGCGAGATCTTGCCGATCACGTGAAGAACAGCTCTGACCTGCGCTTTCACCAAAAACCCGAACATTGTGCGACTCACCGGTAGTGGTTACTGTCCCCCGTTGTCAGGGGCACCACACGCCAGGCTTCCCCCGGGCAGGACCGCGACACCCGCGCGTACCGCGCATCCGGCTTCGCCACCCATGACCGGGCCGTCCCACGGCCGACGCATCCGCCCGTTCCTGGCGTCAGTCCTCCCCCCAAACCCGTCAGGGAGCTTCCTCGTGGGAGAGATCCATCATGCCGACCACGGCTGGGTGACGCCGGCGGTCTCGTACTTCGTCGCCTGCCTGGGCGCCTTCGTCGCCCTGCGCAGCACCCGCTGGGCGCTCGTCTCCACCGGCCGGACCCGCGTCTACTGGCTGCTCTTCGCCTCGACCTCGCTCGGCGCGGGCATCTGGTCGATGCACTTCATCGCAATGCTCGGCTTCTCCGTCACCGGGATCGAGATCAGCTACCGACCGGGGCTCACCGTGCTCAGCCTGCTCGTCGCGATCTTCTTCGTCGGCCTCGGCATGTTCGCCGTCGGCTACAGCCGCCACCGCGTCGTCGCCCTGCTCGCGAGCGGGGTGACCACCGGGCTCGGCGTCGCGGCCATGCACTACCTCGGCATGGCCGCCATGGTCCTGCCCGGCCACGTCGGCTACGACCGCACCACGGTGTGGCTCTCGGTCGGCATCGCGGTGTTCGCCGCGACCGCCGCGCTCTGGGCCGCGCTGAACATCCGGGGCACCATCGCCGTGCTGGCCGCCGCCCCGGTGATGGGCGTCGCGGTGTGCGCGATGCACTACACCGGGATGGCCGCCGTCTCCGTCCGGCTCGACGCCGCGCAGAGCACCCTGGGCGGGGTGATGGCGCTCCAGTTCATCTTCCCGCTGGTGGTCGGGCTGGGCTGCTACATCTTCTTCGGCTCGCTGGCCTTCGCGGTCTCGCCGAGCCGCAGCGCCGTCAACGCGCAGCCGATCCTGGTCGGCCGGGCGGCGCCGCTCGCCCCGCGCGGGCGCTGAGCCGCCCCCGCTCGGGCGCTGAGCACGCGCAAAAGCCCCGGGGCCCGGTCTTCCGACCGGGCCCCGGGGCTTCGCCGCACCCGGGCCGTCTACTCCGGCTTGCCGAGCAGCCCGGTCAGGTGCCCCGGCGTCGCGACCGGGCAGACCTTGTGCACGAAGTTCCGCCGCAGCTCGTGGTACGGCTCGCCGTCCCGGTAGAAGTTGCGGTGCATCCGGCGCAGCTCCTCCGCCCGGTACTCGGCCAGCGGCTTGGTCTCCTCGTCCTCGGCCCGGCGGCGCTTCTTGTCCACCAGCCGGCCGGTCAGCTCCGGCGAGCCGGCGAGCCGGGCCGCCTCCCGGGCCACCCAGCGGCGGAAGTCCGCCGCGCTGCCGCCCGCCGTCCGGTCGACCAGGCCCAGCCGCTCCGCGTGCGCCGCGCCGACCGGCAGCGCCTCCGTGGTCAGCCGCTCGGCCTGCTCGGCGCCGACCCGGCGGGGCAGCGTGTACGTCCAGTACTCGGAGCCGTAGAGGCCCATCAGCCGGTAGTGCGGGTTCAGCACCGCCGACTCGCGGCACCAGACCTCGTCGGCGGCGATCGCCAGCATCAGGCCGCCGGCGGCCGCGTTCCCGGCCAGGGCGGAGACGGTGACCTTGTCGGTGGTGGTGAGGACCGCCTCCACCAGGTCGTCCATCGCGTTGATGTTCTCCCATGACTCCAGCGCCGGGAACGACGCGCCCTCGATCACGTTGAGGTGGATGCCGTTGGAGAAGAAGTCCCGGGCCGCGCCGAGCACCAGCACGGAGGTCGGCCGGTCCGCGGCCTCCCGGTAGGCGGCCAGCAGGCGGCGGCACTGCTCGGTGCTCATCGCCCCGCCGGCGAAGGCGAATTCGAGGAAGCCGACCTCGTCCTGCTCGTGGTACCGGATCTCCGACCAGGTGTCCCGCCCCGCCGCCGAGGCGGGGCTGACGGGCACCTCGCGGACCCGGTGGAGGTGGCCGGCGAGCACCGTCGCGGCCGGCTGCTTGAAGGTGGCCGGCCCGCCGGGCGTGCGGCGCGGGCGCAGCTGCGGGATCCAGACCGCGCCGTCCACGGTGGCCCGGCAGATGGCGCCGTCCCGGGTGGCGATCACCGCGCCGGGCTCACGGCCGCGCAGCTCGTCCTCGGGGTGGCCGCCGTGCAGGAAGTACTCGCGCCCGTACAGCTCGTCCAGCACGCCCGGCTGCGAGTCGGCGGCGCGCAGCTTGCGCAGCACGGTGGCGGTGGGGTCCTCTGACCAGTCGATCCGGCGGGCGGCCTGCTTGAGGAAGGGCCGCAGCTCGCCACGGACGTCCGGGCGGTCGTAGTCCAGCGGCTCGGGAGTGAACAGCCCGCCCTGGAACCGGCTGACGGCCAGCAGCACCGCCTCGACGGCGGCGTCCGCGACCTCGTTCCGGTACAGCTCGCTCTTGCCGCCGGCCGGGACGGCGAAGTCGACGGAGGCCCAGATGTCCCCGGCGTCCATCTCCTCGACGGCCTGGAGGACGGTCACGCCCCAGCGCTCGGCGCCCTCGGTGATCGCCCAGTCGAGCGAGGAGGGGCCACGGTCGCCCTTGGGGCCGGGGTGCACGATCAGGACGGTGTGCTGCGACCAGATGTCCTCGGGGACGGCCTTGGTGAGCATCGGGCAGAGGATCAGCTCGGGGTCGGTCCGCTTCACCGCCGCCCGCATCTGTTCGTCGCCGAGCGCCAGTTGCACGGCCACCTCGTGCCCGCGGTCGCGGAGTCCGGTATGGACGCGCTGGGTCAGGCTGTTGAACGCGCTGGCGATCAGGAGAATGCGCAAGGGGGGCCTCCGAGCAGTGACTGACGTCGTGCGCGGAGGCGATGAAACCAGGGCATGGACACGTAACGATTACGGTTCGGGCTTCCGCGCCCGACCCTCACCCACCTCGCACACCTGTGCCCCAAGCGGTGCGCAGGCTTCGCCCGATCTCCCCACGACCTCCCGATTTCCCCCGTGACGCGGCCGGGGGTGCCGACGCTGCGCCGCTGCTCAGCGGGGGAAGGCCCTCCGGGCGCGCTCCCGGTCCGGGGCGACGCACCTGGTCAGCAGGGCTTCGGCTGCGAGACACCCGGGGCGTGCTTCTTCCACAGCTCGTCGGGGAGCTGCCCGCTCAGCCGGTGACAGGCCAGCCCGATGAGGTCGGCCGCCACCGCGGGGAGGTCACCGAGCTCCCAGACCTGCAGCGTCCGGTCCGACACACCCACCAGCAACCGGCCGTCCGGGCTGAAACCGACCTCCCCGCCCGTCGACATGCTCAGCCGCGCCAGCAGGAAGGCCTGGTCGGGAGCCTCGACGTCCCAGACGGCGATCGCGCCGGCGGAGCTCGCCCCCGCCACCAGCTTGCCCCCGGGGTGGTACGCCACCGCGTGGCTGTCCCTGATGTCGGCCAGCTGCGCGGCCTCCCTGGGCCTGTCGGGGTCGGCGAGGTTCCACAGGACGACGCCCGCGCCGCCCTTGGTCACGGCCAGCGTTCGGCTGTCCGGGCTGAAAGCACCCTGGCCGACCCCGTAGGGATGTCCGTCGTCCTGCACCGCCTTCCATCCGCCGTCCGGCGTCCGGCGGAACACGGCCGACATGGGCTTGGTGAAGTTCCCACCGGTGTCGAGCGGGACGAGCAGCAGCCGGCCGTCCGGGCTGATCCGGACCGGGGCGGTCGCGCTGGCTCCCTCCAGGCGGTACGCGGCCACCGGCCGGCCGCGGTCCCTGACGTCCCACACGACCGAGGTGCCGGACGCGAACGAGTTCGCGGCCCCGGACGTGATCAGCGTCGTCCCGTCCGGGGTGAAGCCGACCGAGGCGTTGCCCCGCGTACCGGGCAGGGTGACGGCGAGGCGCGGGCTGGCGCGGTCGGTGACGTCCCAGAGGATGGTCTCGTCCACCGCGCCGCTCGCCAGCACGGTGCCATCGGGGCTGAACGCCACGGTGTCGACCATCCGGGTGTGGCCGGTGAGCGCGGCTGCCGCCCGCGGGTGCTGCGGGTCGGAGAGGTCCCACAGCTCGACGGTCTCAACGGCGGTGCCGACGGCGGCGAACCGCCCGTCCGGGGTGAACGCGATCCCGTGCCCGGACGCCCCGAGGTCCGCCCGGCCGAGGAGGGTGGGCTCGGTGTGCTTGCCGACGTCCCAGGCGGTCAGGCGGTTCTGGCCGTCCAGTGTCGTGAGGGTCCGGCCGTCGGGGCTGTAGGCCAGGGCTTCGATGTCCCTCTCCCGGTTGGTGACGGTGGCCACCACCCGGGGATGCGCCGGGTCCGTCACATCGGACTCGACGACGGTCCCCACGCCGTCCCCGCTCGCCAGCCGCCGGCCGTCGGGGCTGAACCGCAGCGCCGAGACGTCGTCCGTGTGATCGGCCACGGTGGAGAGCGCCCGCGGGTCGGCCGGGTCGGCCATGTCCCACAGCCGCACACGAATCCCGGAACGGGTCACCAGCAGGCGGCCGTCCGCGCTGAACACCAGCCCGGCGGACCAGCCGTCGATCCGCTTCAGCCGCCTCGGCCGGGTGGGGTCGGAGATGTCCCAGACGGTCATGCCGGAGTGCTTGACGACCGAGTCCGGATCGGGCACGTCGCTGCTGAACTTGATCATGCCGTCGCCGATCACCAGCGTGCGGCCGTCCGGGCTCAGCGAGACGGTGTCGCAGTCGTAGAGGTCCGACATCCGGGTCACCCTGACCGGCTTCGTACGGTCGTGCAGGTCCCAGAGCGTCAGCGTGCCGCACTCCGTGTCCTTCACACTCCCGACGACGGCCATCATCGTGCCGTCCCGGCTGAACGAAACACTGTCCGCCCCCTCGGTCAGCCCGGGGTCCAGCACCGCGCTCCTGACCGGACGGGCCGGATCGGCGAGGCCCCAGAGCGTCACCGTCCTCACCCGGGCGGGGTCGCGGCCGGTCTCCAGCACCACCAGGGTCCGGTCGTCGGGGCTGAAGCCGAACCCGGTGACCCGCTCCCGGTCCACCGGCAGCTCCGCCAGACGGCGCCGGTGCAGGGGATCGGCGACGTCCCACAGGACGACGGCGGTGCGGGTCACGCCCACCAGCAGCCGGCTGTCGTGGCTGAACGCCGATTCGTCGACGAAGTCGACCGGGTCGGCGGGCGACTCCACACGGGCACCCAGGAAGCGCGACTGCGCGAGCGTCGTGGCCAGGCCGGCCCGGGTGTGCGGGGCGGAGTCCAGCCGTACGGCGGCAAGCCCCATCGCGATCGCGTTCTCCGGCTGGACGTCCCGCAAGTCACGGGCGTCGGAGACCAGCACCCGGGCCGTGGCGGCCTGACGCTGCTCCTGCGCCGTCAGCTGCTGCTGCCGGGCCAGGTAGGCGGCCGCCAGCGCCAGGCACAACGCCGCCGCGATCACGGCGAGCAGGCGCCGCAGCACCCGGACCCGACGGAGCTCATGTGCCTGCACCGCCTGCTCGGCGGCCTGGCTGACCCGCAGGAACCGCTCGTCCACCGTCCGCAGCAGCCGCGCCGCCCGTTCGTCGGTCGCCCACTCGGCCGCCGCCGCCAGACGGGTACCGACGTAGAGGTAGGCCGGGTCACGGCCGGAGCGGTCCCAGGCATCGACGGCGGACGCCAACTGCTGACGCTTCACCAGGTCGGCTCTGTCCGCCTCGATCCAGCCCTTCAACCGCGGCCACGCGCGCAGCAGGGCCTCGTGCGCGAGCTGGGCGCTGCCGCGGCCGACGGTGACCAGCCGGGCCGCCGCCAGCCGGTCCAGGAGCAGGGCCAGCAGCTCCCGCTGCTCGCGCGACCTGCCCTCCCGCAGCACGCGAAGCCGGACCTGCCGGCGTACCGCCCCCTCCCTGCCGTCCGGCAGCTGGATCATGCTCAGCATCAGGTCGCGCAGAAGTGCCCGGCCTTCCTCGTCCAGCTCGTCGTGGATCGCCTCGGCCGTGTGGGTGAGCGAGTCCCAGATGCCGCCGGTCGCGGCGTACCCGGCGAGGGTGAGGGTGCGATCGGACCGCCGTACCCAGGTCTGACGCAGTGCGTGCGCGAGGAACGGAAGGGCCGAGCCGAGGGCCGGTCCGCCGCCCCTTCCCGCGTCGCGCAGCAGCAGGTCCGTGAGGCCTGGCTCCAGCGCCAGGCCGGTCTGCGCGGCCGGGCCCTCGATCGCGGCCCGAAGACCGTCCTCACCCATCTGCGGAACGATCACCTGGCGTCGGTGCAGCGCCCGGACCAGCTGCGGATGGTCCAGGCAGCTGTCGTACCGGTCGGCGCGCAGCGCGATCACCACCCGCACCCCGGCGGCGGCCGCCTCGCACAGGGCGGCGACGAAGCGGCCCCGCTCCTGCTCATCCGGACAACGGCTGAAGACCTCCTCGAACTGGTCGACCAGGAGGACGGGGCAGCCCGCGGGCACCGCGCCGGCAGCCAGCTCCTCCTCGACGTCGGCCACCGGCCGGTCCAGGGCCTGCGCCCAGCGGGCAGCCAGCGCACGCAGCGGGCGCGGGCCCGGCGCCTCCAGCAACAGGGCGGGCCAGGGCACTGCGGGATCCGCACCGTAGCGGCGCTCCAGCACCGGGAGCAGGCCGGCACGCAGAATCGAGGACTTGCCCGCACCGGACGCGCCGACCAGCATGACCGGCAGACCCGGCGATTCCTCGGCGGCGCCGTCCACGACGGCCCGCCCCTCCGCGGCACCGTCGACCGGCGGGGCCTGCCCGGCCGGACGGAGCACCTCGGCCAGAAGCTGCCCGACCAGCTCCTCCCTGCCGAAGAAGTAGTCGTACTCCTCCGGCCGGAACGCCTCCATACCCGGGTACGGGCAGATCGCCCCGTCGTTCCGGACCGGCTCCTGGTCGCGGTCAGGCTGCGGGGGAAGGGGGTAGCCGAGGTTCCGTGCCAGCACGAGTTCGCCCGCGCGGTCCGAACTCTGCCGGTGCGGGCGGACGTCGGTATTCGCGAACTGCTGGTCGAGCCGGGCGTAGACGTCCTCCAGCGTCAGCCAGGCGGGCGCGCCGGGGTGCCCCTCGCCCAGCAGCCGCAACAGCTCGCCGCTGAACCGGGTGTGCCGCTCGCCCTCGGGTGCGTACGAGCGGTCGAACCCCGAGGCCGAGGTCAGGAGGAAACTACCGCGCGGGCGTGCCGAGACGAACGGGTCCCGGCGCAAACCCCCACCCACGTCCGCGAGGCCGGAGAAGCAGCAGTCCAGGATGACGGCCGTGGGCTGGAGGCAGCCGCTCAGCGGGTCCCGGACGGACTGGAAGGGCACCGCGTAGGCAACCCGGCCCGCCCCGGTGCTCGCGCTGGTCGCCACGTAGAGCTCGTCGCCGGCGCTGAGCAGTCCGTGCCCGACGAAGTAGAACAGCACCGGGCCGCGCGCCTCGGCGACGGCCTCCTCGACCGCTGCGACCACGACGCCGTCGTTCGGCGGGTCGACCAGCAGCGTGATCTGGTCCGGCGCCATGCCGCACACCTCGTGCAGGACGGCGGCGATGTCGCGTGCGGTGGTGGCGGCGCTCGGGAGGTCGGGCAGCCTCGGCAGGGCGGCGGCGCCGTCCGGCACGACGGCCGCTGCGTGCCGGGCGGTGCCGACGACAACGGCCCGAGCTCCGGGCACGGCGAAGCCCTCGGAGCGGCGGGGCGCAGGGGGTGCCACGGCCGTCAGCCCCGCACGGGCGGCAGGCCGCGGGGGGCCGGCGGCGGCCCGGACGGCGGCACAGCGGTCGGCGGCCCAGCGGACAGCGGCGGTTCGACCGAGGGCGGTTCGGCCGAGGGCGGCCCCGGTTCGATGACGTCCGCGATCCGCCGGGTCAGCTCGGCGAGCTGCTCCGGGTTCATCGGGCGCACCCGATCCGAGGCCACGGTCACCTGACCGCCGTCCGGCCTGGTGACCGTCACCGAGACGCTCTGGCCGCCGCGGCGGTTCTGCACCCAGGCCACCACCGCGGTCGCGAGGACGGCGGCGACACCGCCGGGGGCGAGCACCGCGAGGAACAGCTCACCTGCGCCGCCCATCGTTCCGGGCGGTGGTACGGCAGTGTCGTCCCGCCTTACAACGCCGCGCAGTTCGGGCTGCCGGTCGAGCCACCTCCACAGCCCGCCCGAGGCGTCCTCCCCCGCGCCCGACCGCACCGAGATCGACACCCTTGGATCCGACGTCACATCACATTCCGTTTCCGCGAAAGAGTCGAGCCCACCCCCGGCCTCGACATCCCGACCTTCTCGCCGCAGGGCACCAACGGCCCCCTCAGCGGGGGAAGGCCCGCCGGGCGCGCCAGGTGGTGTGCTCGCGGGAGACCGCGTCCTCCGCCTCGGCGGCCAGCCGGGCCCAGCGCAGCTCGGCGTCCGGGGCCTTCAGGTCGAGGTCGGAGAGCTGGTTGCCGACGTTCTCCAACTCGCGCGCGGCCAGCTGGTACGCCGCCGCCAGCGGACGCAGCTGCTTCAGCTGGGTCCAGGCGATCACCGCGGCGGCCGCTGCCGAACTCGCGCCGAAGACGTGGACGGGCAGCGCCCCGACCGCCTGCGCGATCGCCGCCGCCGCACCGATGATGATCAGCGCCGCCACTCCCAGCCCCCAGGACACCGCCTGCGACTCGCACGCCTCGGCCCGCGAGCGGTACCAGGTGCGCTGACCCTCGACCCGGGTGCGCAGGTAGAGCGTGCGACGGGCGACCAGGCTGGCGGAGCGGACGCGGCGCATCTCCGGGGTGATCTCCGGGATGGTGCCGGGCGGCACGATCTCCGGGTCCTCGAAGGCGCGCAGCACGTCCTCCAGCTGGAGCAGGTAACCGCGGTCCACCTCCGCCGATTCCGCCGCACCGTCGAACGGCCGGGCCCGCATCGAGTACTTCCAGGCGAGGGTCTTCACCGACTCGGCCGCCGCCCGGGCCTCGTACCAGCGGCCCTGCGGGTTGCTGCGGCGCAGCCGCGACCAGAAGTAGCCGGCGACCAGGAACGCCACGACGGAGAAGAGCGGCGTGATGTCGCTGTCCCCCCGGTGCTCCGGGCCCGGCAGCGATCCCACCACCGCGGCGATCACCAGCATCGCGATCAGCCCGCGGTACCAGCGCAGCGTCTGCCGCTGCCCGTCCACCGACGCCCGGTCGGCCGTCCAGAACAGCTCCGGCAGCAGCCGCGCCTCATCGCCCACGGGCGGATCTTCCTGCACCATCGGCCGAGCCCCCTCCGCGTCTCCCGTCCAGGCAGTATGCCCACCACCAACTGGCCTACACAGGCCCATTTTTGACACCTTCTGCCCGCCGGTGATTGCCCACGCCCGGTGTAACCGATATACACGGTTACATGCCCATGCACTGGAAGATCGTCATCGACTGCGCCGACCCGCACCGCCAGGCCGCCTTCTGGGCCGCGGCCCTGGATTACACGGTCGAGGACCACAGCACCCTGATCGAGCGCCTGGTGTCGGCCGGCGCGGTCACCCCCGACCTCCTCACCCAGGTCGACGGCCACCCCGCCTTCCGCGCCCTGGCCGCCGTCCGCCACCCCGACGAGCCGTTCGACCCCGTCAGCGACACGGGCCTCGGCCACCGCCTCCTCTTCCAGCAGGTACCCGAGCCGAAGACCGTCAAGAACCGCCTCCACCTCGACCTCCACCCCGGCCCCGCCGACCGCGACGCCACCGTGGAGCGGCTGACCGCCCTCGGTGCCACCGCCCTGCGCCACGTCAAGGAGCCCGGCACCGATCACGTCGTGATGGCCGACCCCGAGGGCAACGAGTTCTGCGTGCAGTAGCGGGCACCTCGCCCCCTCCCGGAGCGGGGAGCCGGTCCGGTCCGGCCTCCCGCTCCGGGGCGCCGTCGGTCGCCGCACCCCCTTCCTGCCGGGCCCCCGACCGGCAATGTGGCCCTTCCGGCCTCCAACCCTGCCCTCTCTCGGATAAGTTGACCGCCCGAGGTGCCGGCGCCCAGACAGGAGGGCCGATGGCCGCGAGGCATCAGGACACCCGCAGGACCCTGGTCAACTACGCGTTCTTCCTGGCCTGCCTGGTGGCCCTGTTCGCGGGCTTCCTGCTCATGAAGGCCGATCCCGGCCTGACCACCCGGCAGATCCTCTCGAACCTGGGTCTCAGCCTGATCGGCAGCGTGCTGTTCGCCCTGATCTTCACCGCGTTCAGCACCCGCATCCAGGAGAAGAGCCTCCAGGAGTCGCTCAAGGAGAGCTTCGCGGAGCTGTCGGGCGAGCTGACGGCCACCGTCGCCCAGGGCAACAAGGACTACCTGCCGATCGCCCTCTACCCCGCCCTGAACCCCTCGGACGGCCGGTACGGGAACCGGTTCAACATCGACATGACCAGGAGCCTGGAGGCCACCGGCTTCTACGCCTTCCGCGGCCCGAGCGCCCGCTACGTGGCAGCGCGGCTCCGCGCCTCGAACCAGTACCCCCAGCAGGTGAAGGTCGCCATGCTGAACCCGAGCGACTCCCGGGCCATCCAGCGGCGTGCCGCCGACAGGGTCCACTGGGACCGGTTCTCGGACCGGGAGCTCCAGCAGCTCGAAACCGAGCTGCGCCACGAGCTGATCGTCAGCATCGTGTCGCTCTTCGACTACCGCCGCTTCTGCCCGGTCGAGCTGCTGCACGTCGAGGACACGGCCGTCTACCGCTACGAGATGTTCGACGACTCCGTCTACATCTCCTGGTACCACGGCCCCCAGTCCCAGGCCAAGGAGATGCCGGAGTCACTGCGCTTCACCGCGAACTCCTTCCTCTACAAGACGCTCCGCCTCGAACTGACCCGCAGGTTCGAGATTTCGAGCAGCAAGGTGACCTTCACCCCGGACCAGGACGACGAGTTCCTGGCCCGCCACCTGGCGACCGTGCTCGGACAGCCCGTCGACCAGTCCGACATCGACCAGTGGCGGCAGGACTACCAGCGACTGGTCGGGGACTTCCCGGACTACCTGGGCTCGGTGTACCGCGAAATCCGGGGCCTGCGCTGAACCCTGCCCCCGGGCCGGAGAAGCAGGCCGGGCCTCCGCCCACACAGGGGGGAGAAGACCCGGTCCGCAGCACCGCGGAGCGACGGCGTCAGAGCAGGCCGAAGGCCGGTATCAGGTGGTAGAAGGCGAAGACGGCCGCCACTACGTACATCGGGACGGGGACCCTTCGGGACTCGGAGCAGGAGGAAGCAGGGCCCGCATGGGGTGGGCCATGAGGCTGGGTAGCCGGGTGGCAGGCAGCGGCGCAGGCTGGAAGTACCGATGGCCCGGGCGGCCGGGCCAGGAGGCGAGGCTTCCGATGAGCAGACTGGAAGAGCAGATCAACGTCGATGTCCCGGCGCAGGAAGTCTGGGCTCAGCTGCACCGCATCGACGAGTACCCGATGTTCGTGGCCGGCGTGAAGAGCGCGTTCGCGGGCGACGGTGGACGTGCGCATCTGGACGTTCAGCTCGGAAACGATGAGCAGGCTTTCGAGACTCGTCTCGCCGACCGTGGCACGGGCCAGGTGATGGACTGGACACTGGACAGCCCGGAGGTGAAGTGCGCCTTCTCCGTGAACCCGCTGGACGACGAGCACACCCAGCTCCAGCTACGGCTGGAGTACGACCCGGACGCCGTGCGGGCGGCCTTCGGCGGGCCGAAGGGGTTCGCCCAGGTCCACGCGATCGAGGATGCGGTCCGGGGCGACCTGGAGAGGTTCAAGGACCTCATGGAGAGCCGGCAGTAGCCGCCTGGACGAACCGCTGTCCGTCCAGGCGTTCCCGCTGTTGCAGGCAAAGGGCCAGGACTTCTCCCAGAACCAGAAGGGGCCCTCTCCCGGTCAGTGGAGAGGGCCCGGTCCAGAGTCTGCCCAGGCGTCCTCGGCGCCCCGGGCCGCCCTGGTCAGAGCAGGCCGAAGGCCGGCATCAGGTAGTAGAACGCGAACACCGCCGCCACCGCGTACATCGCGGCCGGCACCTCACGGCCCCGGCCGGCGGCCAGGCGCAGGACGCAGAAGGCGATGAAGCCGAAGCCGATGCCGTTGGTGATCGCGTCGAGCAAGAACGGGGGGCCACTCGGCCAAATTGCGGTCAGGCCCAAAGAGCCCTGACCGAGTCGCGACAGCTTACGGCCCCCCGATCATGCTCGACCCCAAACCAGACAGGACACCGGCCAAAGATCGCGCCAACGCCCGCGCGGGCACGATCTTCGCGGCGCAAACAAGCCGCCGCCGTGGCCGGTGCGGGTGCGTTCTAGCCAACCTGAGAGTTGCAGAGAGTTATACCGCCATGTCTTTTTGGCTAGCTGAAAATACATGGTGACCTGCGGCCTTTCGAGACGATCTCCTTTCTCCGGCTCGCGACTTTCGATAACAGGGCGTGACAGAGTCGTGAGGGTCGGAATATGTGGACATGCCGTGACGAAAACCGACGGCTGCTGGCTTCCGATTACCGACGTCAGGTGGATTGCAGGCTGACTAGCTGCGCTGAGCCGCTGTTACCGTCGGCTACTGATAGCGATGCCCGCCAGGGCGCTGAGGCGGGAACCGAGTGCGCCGCTGGCGGGCAGAAGGCACCTCTCATTTGGAGGCACTGCAATGAGTCTCACCCCTGCCCGGCCCCCTGTGTCAACTAAGGTCCCCCAGATCTGGCCAGCGGCCGTGGTCGTCATCGTGGTCGTGCTTAGGGCGCCGGCCGACATCCTTCCGGCCGCCCTTTCAGCGACAGCCGCGATCGTTGCTCTCCTTCTTGGCGAGCGATGGCGCCCGGCAGCAACGGCTGCCAACGAGGCTGGCGAACAGAAGCGGATCTATGTGGCACCCAGCGGAGTGATCAGCCAGTAGTCACTGCCGGGCTACCACGGAACGGCAGGAATCAGAGACGGCCCCGGACCGTGGATAGGGTCCGGGGCCGTCTCTGGGCCGTAGAAGGTCAATCAGGGCCAACCAACGTTGACAACTGGTGACGGTAAACGGGCTGGTCAGCGGGTCGGGCGGATGCCCAGCCGCTGACCAGCCCGGTGGTTGATCAGAACTTGTTCTTGTGACTAGCTGATTGGCGCGGGGAGTCGCATGGTGGGTGTATCGCCTCCTACGAGGCGATCTCGGCCCAAGAGGAGGTCAGCCATGTATGCAGCGGTACGGCGATACGAAGGAGTGACCGATCCTGCTGAGGCAGGACGCCGAGTGAAGGAGGGCTTCATACCACTCATCCAACAGGTCCCCGGGTTCGTGGCTTACTACTGGGTCGCCGCTGGGGATGGGGTGATGGTCTCGACCAGCGTCTTTGAAGACCGCGCTGGGGCCGAGGAATCGATCAAAAGGGCTGCGGACTTCGTGCGTGAGACTCTCGCGTCACTGCTTCCTAACCCTCCCCAGGTCACGGCTGGCGAGGTTGTCGCGTCCGGGTAGTAATGGCCGGCTGCGGGACTGAGTGTCTAACTGCGCTACAACGACCCCGAACCTCGGCGGACAATCGCGGACGCTCACGCACCTTGCCGGTCAGCCCCAGCCCTCCCCCACGGCAAGTGGGTGCGCGAGTTGCTTCGGGACGAAGAGGCCAGTCGGCCGGGGCCAGTACACGCTTCCGCAAGTACTGGCCCTGGCCGTCAGGCTGACTCGCGGCGGACGTGTGCGGCCAGGCAGAGCAGTTCTTCCAGGCTCAGCCAACCCTCGGCCACTCCCTCCAGGCGGGCCACCGGGCCGCCCTGAGCGTCGGTGTCGGCGATCGCCCGCAGGTGTGAGCGCTTCACCCCGCACGCGGCCAGCAGTTCGTTCAGGCCGTCTGCAGTCTGCCGGGCGGCGCGCCAGCCGGCCGCGTAGTCGACTCCCCGAAGCCACGCCCACGAGTCCGGGTCGAGGTCCGCCGCCGACTCCGCACAGAAGTCGTCGTCCCCGTGCAACAGCCTCTCAACTCCCTTGATCTACAACCGAACCGGCTCATCCGTGCACAGACATGCCGAGGAGCCCGATACCATCGGCACCGGGTTCCAACCCACCGGACCACCCCATCCCCGCCAAGGTCTCGGGGTGGTCCGGCACGTCTTCAGTTGTCGCTGATCAAGTCGGCCGCTACCTGATGGCCTCGCTCTCCCTTGTCACAGCCACCTCACGAGGACGCCTCGGGGCCGGCGGGATAGAGCTTGATCGTGTGGGCAGTCAGCCCGAGGAACACCAACGACCGCACCTGCCCGTACGCCGCAAGTCGGTGACCGATTCGCTGCACCGCCGACGGCCCGAAGAGGTCGTCGAAGTACTGGTGTTGGTCCGCGCCTAGCGGTAGCGGCCGAAGCGCGCTCAGAAGGGCCGTCAGCGCGACCGGCAGCTCCGAGAAGTGCGCGGGCTCTGTGATTCCTTGGATCTCCACCACCACCGGGAACGGGTACGGCGCAGCCCCTTCGGTCCCCACGTCGCCGCCGGTCAGCGCCAGTTCGGCGCCCGACGGACTGTGCTCTCGAAGCGCCATCAGGCCGACACCTCTCCCGATCGGCGCGGGTGCCACCGATGGACACCGACCGTCTGACCGTTGACGACGATCTGCCGTGCCGCCGCCCGCCGCAGCCCCGCACCGCAGCAGTGGCTCCTCGTCGCCGTCACCCCGGACGCGCGTCTGATCAAGCTCACCGCACACCACCTTCCGGGCCCACGAGCGCCCAAACGATCTTTCCGATGCCGCCCGGCCGAGGGACGCAGCCCCACTCCAGGGACAGCGCCTCCACCAGGTTCAGCCCACGGCCGGACGAGTCGTCCTCCCTGGTCCCGCGCCGGATCGTGGGCTTCTCACCGCTCGCGTCGTGTACCTCGATCCGGAGGTGGCCATGCAGCATCTCGAACCGCACGGCGATCTCCCGGCCGGGCGAAACCCGCGCGTGCACAACCGCGTTCGACACCAACTCGCCGAGGACCACCTGACCGTCGCCTACGAGGGCCACCCCGTCGGGAACCTCCTGGAGGAACTCGCGGAGGTGGTTCCGGGCAACCCCGGACGATCGCCGGTGCCGGGCAAGCGCCACCTCGAACGCAGCTATCCCGCCAGCCGACTTGTGGTGTTCGGCATTGCCCCGGGTCTCTCCCGAGCTGATCACGTGCACCACCCTCCCGATGCCGATGGAACCGGGATCTGGGTGATCCGGCCCCGGACACCAGGTTGCCGAGGGGAAGGTTGCCGAACGTACCCATGGTGATTACCCAACGTGGGTAAACTCACAGGCAATCAACTTCCTTGCAGTGGACGCCAATCTCCAGCGGGAGGCAGCGGTGACCGAGGCTCGCGTTCCGGACCGGCTCCCGCCGGGGCTGCTCTCCAACCCAGAGATGATCACCGCATGCCGACAGCGGGATTTCGGCGCGGTATTCAGGCTGATCAAGCTGGCCGGGATCTATCCGTCGCTCATCGCCCGGGCCTGTGACATGACACCGAGCCGAGTTGGCGAGGTGGCGTCAGGGAAGCGCTCCATCGAGAAGATCGACCTCATCGAGCGGATCGCCGACGGCCTCCACATCCCAGGGCACATGCTTGGGCTCGCGGACCGGTCCTGGGAGCAGGACACGCCCCCGCCACCGTCCCGACGCCGAGCGCCGGAGCCGGCCACCAGCAGCCAAGGCCTCCGCGCTCCGCTCGACCCGGAGTTCTTCGTCGGCCACCTGCGCGGCGTCATGCCTGGCCACTACAAGGCTGCGAACCTTCTCGGTTCCCGTCACGCACTCGACTCGGTCACGCGGAACGTCCAGTTACTCGACCGCATCCAGCAGAACGCCGGCGGCCGGGCCAGGGACGAACTCCTGACCATCGGAGCCCGCACCGCGGAGTTCCTCGGCTGGCTGAGCCAGGATCTTGGCGATTTCGACCAGGCCGGTTACTGGTCGGACCGCGCGATGGAGTGGGCCCAGGAAACCGGCGACGACGTGATGGCCGCATACCTGCTCTTCAGGAAGAGCAACCAGGCCACGGCACGCCGCAACGCGCAACAAGCCGTCGGACTCGCCCGTGCTGCACAGAGATCACCCGGTGCGACCCCGCGCATCCGGGCCCTGGCCGCGCAGCAGGAGGCACAGGGGCACGCGATCATGAGCAATCCGCGCTTCGCCCAGACCAAGTTCGACGAGGCGCACGAGCTTGCCGCCACGCCGGACGACTCGCACAGCGACGATGCACTCGATCTTGCCTACTGCACGCCGACCTACATCGAGATGCAGCGCGCCAACTGCCTGATCGAACTCGGTGACCCACGCAAGGCGGTGGACATGTTCGAGGCCGAGCTTCGCGTCCTGCCGCCGATCTACCGCAACGACCAGGGTGTCTACCTCTCCCGTCTGGCGCGTGCCTACGCCGTCTCCAACGAGCCGGAGCAGGCTGCCGCCGCCGCGGACCGGGCACTGTCGATCGCCGTCGACACCGAGTCCGCCCGGGCCATGTCCGAGCTGTCCGCAGCTGGCAGGGCGCTGCAACGGTGGAGCGCCGTGCCCGAAGTGGTCACGTTCACCAGCCGATTGAGGTTGATGACCACCGCAGCCGCCTCTCGACCGCCGACCGTCTGATGGGAGAGGGTGAGCCCATGGACGCACTGATCACGGCCGCCACCTCCGCCGACGAACGCCAGCGCAGCGCCAAGATCGCCGTACTGCCCGTCGGAAGCTTCGAACAGCACGGCGCCCACCTCCCGCTGACCACCGACACCGTCGTGGCCGGCCTGATCGCCCAGCGGATCGCCACCGACTACGACCTGTTCCTCCTGCCACCCGTCACCATGTCCTGCTCCCACGAGCACGCCCACATGCCGGGCACCGTCAGCATCAGCGCCGCGACCCTCTACGCCGTGATCAACGACATCTGGAAGTCCCTCCAGGCGTCCGGCGTCCCCGGCCTGCTCATCGTGAACGGCCACGGCGGCAACTACGTCCTCTCCAACGTCGTCCAGGAGGCCAACACCTCGGGCCCGCGCGTCGCCCTCTTCCCGGCCCGCGAGGACTGGCACCAGGCCCGCGACGCCGCAGGTCTGGAGAGCAGCAGCGCCGAGGACATGCATGGCGGCGAACTGGAGGTCTCGCTCCTCCGTCACGGCGCCCCGCACCTGATCCGTGACGGGATCGAGGGCGACGACCACTCCGCCCCGGACCGCCCCCACCTCCTGACGCTCGGCATGGCCGGCTACACCGAGAACGGGATCATCGGCAGCCCTTCCCTCGGGACGGCAGGCAAGGGCCAGGCATTGCTGGACAGCCTGTCGAAGTCGGCGGCCGCCCACCTCAGCATTCTCCGGGGCGCCTGACCGAAAGGCCGGAGCGTTCGAGCAGCAGAGCGGGCCCTCTCCTGGTTGGAGGAGAGGGCCCGCTCGCGCTTCGGTCAGGCGCCGTGAGCGCCGCGGTCCGTGCTGGTCAGAGCAGACCGAGGGCGGGCATCAGGTAGTAGAAGGTGAAGACACCAGCCACGGCGTACATGGCCGGCTGCACCTCACGTCCCCGACCGGCGGCGACGCGGAGGATGCAGAAGGTGATGAACCCAATACCCAAGCCGTTAGTGATTGAGTACGTGAACGGCATCATCACGATGGTCAGGAACGCCGGGATCGCGATGGTGTAGTCGGCCCAGTCGATCTCCTTGATCGAGTTGGCCAGGATCAGGAAGCCGACGGCGACCAGGGCCGGGGTGGCGGCCTGGGCGGGGACCATGGTGGCGAGGGGCGTGAGGAAGAGGGCCACCACGAACAGCAGGCCGGTGACGATCGAGGCGAAGCCGGTGCGGGCGCCCTCGCCGACGCCGGCCGTGGACTCGACGAAGCAGGTGTTGGCGGAGGAGGAGGTGGCGCCGCCGGCGGCGGTGGCGATGCCGTCGACCATGAGGATCTTGTTGATCCCGGGCAGGTCGCCCTTCTCGTCCAGCAGGTGGGCCTCGTCGGCGACGCCGAGGATGGTGCCCATCGCGTCGAAGAAGCACGACATGAGCACCGTGAAGACGAAGAGCACGCCGGTCAGCACGCCGACCTTCTCGAAGCCGCCGAACAGGCTGACCTTGCCGACCAGGCCGAAGTCGGGGGCGGCCACCGGGTTGCCGGGCCAGGCCGGGACGGTGAGGCCCCAGCTGAGGGCGGGGATGTCGGCGAGCTTGTCGATCACCACGGCGAGGCCGGTCATCACGACGATGGAGACCAGGATCGCGCCGGGCACCTTGCGGACGATCAGGACCAGCGTCAGCACCAGGCCGAGCACGAACACCAGCACCGGCCAGCCGAGCAGGTGGCCGTTGCCGCCGAGCTGGAGCGGGACGGTGGTGTGGGCGGCGTCCGGGATGCGGCTGACGAAGCCGGAGTCGACCAGGCCGACGAGGCTGATGAAGAGGCCGATGCCGATCGCGATGGCCTTGCGCAGGCCGAGCGGGACGGCGTTCATGACCCGCTCGCGCAGGCCGGTGGCGACCAGGACCATGATCGCGAAGCCGGCCAGCACCACCATGCCCATGGCGTCCGGCCAGGTCATCTTGGGGGCGAGCTGCAGGGCGACGATGGTGTTGACGCCGAGGCCGGCGGCGAGGCCGATCGGGACGTTGCCGATCACGCCCATCAGCAGGGTGGTGAGCCCGGCGGTGAGGGCGGTGGCGGTGACCAGCTGGGCACTGTCCAGGTGGGTGCCGTTCATGTCCGTGGCGCTGGCCAGGATGATCGGGTTGAGCACCAGGATGTAGGCCATGGTGAAGAAGGTGGCGATGCCACCGCGGACCTCGCGCGGCAGGGTGGAGCCGCGCTCGGTGATCCGGAAGTAACGGTCCAGGGCGCCGGTGGGGGGCTTCGGCGCGGTGGAGGCGGGCTCGGGCGACTCGGTGGTCGGCTGGGCCACAGGCATGCGTGCGTCCTCTGGTGGGGGCTGAGGAGAGGGTGAACGCCCGGAGCGACGGTGGCCGGGCGGGCCCGGTGGGACGGGCACGAACTCAGGCGTCCTGGGCATGGCGCGGCCAACCGGAATGCTCAGTATGAATTCCCCGGTCGCACACGCGCTATCTTCGCGCGTAGAACGAGCAGGGGCGATCAAGGGCGAAGGATGATCGGGCATGGGCCGCCGGGAGTCGGACTCGCAGCCCCGGCGCCGTACGCTAGGGCCCATGCCGAAGACCCCGCTGCACCCCTCGCCCCCGCCGCTGGAGGCCAACGACGTCGCCATCGTCGGCGGCGGCACGGTGCTGTGGTTCGTCGCCTTCCTGGCGCTGCTCCCCTTCCAGGGCACCCTCTCCGACCACGGACACGGCAGCTGGCCATGGATCTGCCTGTCCGGCGCCGGCCTGGGCCTGATCGGCCTCTGGTACTGCCGCGCCCGCCGGGACGCGATCGCGCGCAGCCGCGCCGCCGAGACCGAGGCCGCGGGAGCCGGCACACCCGGGGACGGCACGCCCGGGAACGACGCGACGGGCAACGGCGCGGACCCGGCCACCCGGTCGGACTGAATAGTCTTTTAGTAGCACGCATCGGACATAAGGCGCCCGTAGAGTCGGTGCCATGACGCAGCCTGCGCAGCCCGCGGAAGAGACGCCCGGCGACCAGGACAGCGGCCGCGACCGGGAGCACGAAGGCGCCCACCCGCTCGGGCTGCTGCCCGGGCGGCGCGGCGGCCTCACCAGCGCCGAGGTCGCCGAGCGGGTCGCCCGCGGGGACGTCAACGACGTTCCGGTGCGGTCCAGCCGCTCCACCCGGGAGATCGTCCGGGCCAACGTCTTCACCCGGTTCAACGCGATCATCGGCGTGATGTTCGGCATCATCCTGATCGTCGGCCCGATCCAGGACGGCCTGTTCGGCCTGGTCATCGTCGCCAACACGGCGATCGGAATCGTCCAGGAGCTGCGCGCCAAGAAGACCCTGGACAGCCTCGCACTGATCGGCGAGGCCAGACCCCAGGTGCGAAGGGACGGCACCGTCCAGCAGATCGCCACCGGCGGGATCGTGCTGGACGACACCGTGCTGCTCGGCATCGGCGACAAGGTGATCGTCGACGGTGAGGTCACCGAGGCGGACGGCCTGGAGATCGACGAGTCGCTGCTCACCGGCGAGCCCGACCCCGTCCTCAAGCAGCCCGGCGACCAGGTGATGTCCGGCAGCTTCGTGGTGGCCGGCGCGGGCGCGTTCACCGCCACCAAGGTGGGCCGCGAGGCGTACGCGGCGCAGCTGGCCGAGGAGGCGAGCCGGTTCACCCTGGTCAGGTCGGAGCTTCGCAGCGGTATCGACTCCATCCTGCGGTTCATCACCTGGCTGCTGATCCCCACCGCCATCGGCCTGATCATCAGCCAGCTGGCGGTGGAGGGGCGGGACTGGCGGGAGGCGGTCCGCCGGATGGTGGCCGGCATCGTGCCGATGGTCCCCGAGGGGCTGGTGCTGCTGACCTCGGTCGCCTTCGCGATCGGCGTGGTCCGGCTCGGCCGCAAGCAGTGCCTGGTGCAGGAGCTGCCGGCGATCGAGGGGCTTGCCCGGGTGGACACCGTCTGCCTCGACAAGACCGGCACCCTCACCGAGGGCGGCATGGACGTGGTCGAGCTGCGGCCCCTGCCGGAGGCCGCCGAGGCCGACGACCACCCGCGGCCGGACGCCTCGTCGGCCCGGCAGATCCCGGCCGACCCGGCGGTCATCAGGCAGGCGCTCGGCGTGATGGCCGGCGCGGACGCCCGCCCCAACCCGTCCATGCAGGCCGTGATCGACGCCTACGGCAGGAACGACGGCACCGGCGGCGGCTGGCGGGTGATCGAGGCGATGCCGTTCTCCTCCGCCCGCAAGTGGAGCGGCGTGCAGCTGCTGGAGCCCCAGGGCGGCGAGGCCAGCTGGCTGCTCGGCGCGCCGGACGTGCTGCTGCCCACCGGGCACCGGGCCCTCGACGAGGTCGACGAACTGGGCGCCAAGGGCCTGCGGGTGCTGCTGCTCGGCCGCACGCCCGTCCCGCTGGACGCCCCCGACCCGGCCGCCGACCTCCAGCCGCTCGCCCTGGTGGTGCTGCAGCAGCGCCTGCGTGAGGACGCCGCCGACACCCTGCGCTACTTCGAGGGCCAGCAGGTCCAGGCGAAGGTGATCTCCGGCGACGCGGCCGTCTCGGTCGGCGCGGTCGCCGCCCACCTCGGCCTGCCCGGCGCCGACCACCCGTTGGACGCCCGGACGCTGCCCGGCGAGCCGGCGGAGTTCGCCGACACCGCGGAGCGGACCACCGTGTTCGGCCGGGTCACCCCGCAGCAGAAGCGCGAGCTGGTCGGCGCGCTGCAGTCACGCGGGCACACCGTGGCGATGACCGGCGACGGCGTCAACGACGTGCTGGCGCTCAAGGACGCCGACATCGGTGTGGCGATGGGCACCGGCAGCGACGCCACCAAGGCGGTCGCCCAGATCGTGCTGCTGAACGACTCCTTCGCCACCCTCCCGTCGGTGGTCGCCGAGGGCCGCCGGGTGATCGGCAACATCGAGCGGGTGGCCGGGCTCTTCCTGGTGAAGACGGTCTACTCGGTGCTGCTCGCCCTGCTGGTGATCTTCACCCACTCGCCGTACCCGTTCCTCCCCCGGCACTCGACGGTGCTCTCCACGCTCACCATCGGCGTACCGGCCTTCTTCCTCGCGCTGGCGCCCAACAACGAACGCGCCCGCACCGGCTTCGTCCGCCGGGTGCTGCGGCTGGCCGTCCCCGGCGGCATCATCGCCGGGACGGCCACCTTCGTCGCCTACGCGCTGGCCCGGGCCGACCACTCCACCGATCTGGAGTCCGACACCAGCGTGGCCACGCTGACGCTGTTCCTGGTGGCGATCTGGGTGCTGGCGATCGTGGCCCGGCCGTACAACTGGTGGCGGCTGCTGCTGATCGGCACGATGTGCGGGGCGTTCGCGCTGGTGCTGTTCGTGCCGTTCCTCTCCGACTTCTTCGAGCTCTCCCTCTCCGGCACCCGGGACCCGTGGATCGGCGTCGGCATCGCGGTGATCGCCGACGTGACGCTGGAGGTGACCTGGCGGGTCATGCGCCAGAAGGCGGATGATTGACCCGGAGGGGGGGTGGCCGCGTTGGCTTACCGGGAGCGGGATTTGGAGGCGTTCACCGCCTTCCTGGGCGGGGTGCTGGCGACCGGGCTGCTGGCCCTGGCGCTGGCGGGGATCGGCGCGCTGGTCGAACCGGCGCCCTGGCACCGGAACGCCGCGGCCGTGCTGCTGGCTGCGGCGTGGCTGAGCAGCACGGCCGGGATCTACCGCCGGCTGCTCTCACGCGCTGCGGGGCGGACGCCGGGTTCCCGCGGCACCCTGCCGTAGCGGGCCCGGGCAGCGGCGCCCAGGCCGACCATGGCGGTGATGCCCAGCACGCAGAGCAGCGTCAGAGGGGACGGCGAAAGCCGCCGGTCCGGCAGTTGCAGCAGGTAGGCGAAGAGCGGCGAGAGGGCGCTGAGCAATGAGGCGGTGATCGGCTCGGTGTGCTTGATGCCCACCTGGATCAGGTAGAGCGGCAGACCGACCCCGATCACCGCGATCACCGCGCCGGGCAGCGTCGCCGGGCCGATCCGCTCCGGCCCGCCGAGCAGCGCCGCCGCCCACGTCACCCCGACGGTCAGGAAGAACCGCACCGAGAGCACCGCCCGCGGCCCGAGCCCGGCCTCGCTGAGCCGCTTGGAGTAGAGCACGTTGGCGGTCACCGCGCAGCCGCAGACCACGGTGAGCGCCAGCCCGAGCAGGGCCGCGCCCACGCCCACCCCGCCGACCCCGCTTCGGCCGGTGAGCGAGCCCCAGACCAGCACCGCCAGGCTGAGCACGATCCCGGCGGAGGCCACGGCCTCGGCCCGCAACACCACCGCGCCCCGCCGCAGCAGCGGCCCGAAGAGCACCGTCAGCACCGGGCCGATCGCCAGCCCCACCACGTTGACCACCGCCGGTTCCAGGTACTTCAGCGCGTACAGCATGGAGAGCCAGGTCACCGCGGTGGAGAGGTTGACCGCCAGCACGTCCCCGCGGTGCGCCCGCAGCGGCCGCAGAGCCTGCGCCGGGCCGTTCCGGACGCTTTCGAGGCCGAGGAAGAACGCGGCGGCCAGGGTGAACGAGACGGCGGCCAGCGCCAGCGGGTCCACCGACTGGAGCCGGTTGCCGGCGTAGACATCGAGGGCGGCGGTGAGGGCGGCATAGCCGAGCAGGGGCGCGGCGCCCCGCACCGGGAGAGTCGCCGGCAGGGTCGTGGATGGCATCAGGGAGTTCCTCCGTTCCGCGATCACGATCACAGGCGCCGGTCCGGTGGTCGAGATAGCTTGGGCGGCGGGATCACGACAGGCGGAAAACCGAAGGGGGCGGCACATGTCGGCCGAGGGACCGGTGTTGAGCGAGGCCGCCGCCCGCGCGTACGCCTTCGCGGTGGACCGGCTCTGCTTCGGGGTCGCCGAGCTGGCCGATGCGCTCGACCTGGACGGGCGGGCGGCGGAGAGCCTGGTCGCCGAGCTGGAGGGGCTGCACCTGCTCGCCCGGGTGCACGGCGAGCCGTGGCTGCTCTCCCCGGTGCCGCCGGAGTCGGCCGCCGCCCGGCTCCTCGCGCCGATGGAGCAGCGAGCCAGGGAGGCCCAGTTGGCGATCGACCGGGCCCGCACGGGGCTGCTGGAGCTGGCGCCCCGGTACGAGGCGGGCGCCGCGCACCAGCGCCGTTCGGGCCGGGTCGAGCTGGTGGCGGACGCGGCGGCAGTGCGCGGGATCATCCAGGACGCGGCGCACCGGGCGGGCGTCGAGGTGCTGGCCGCACAGCCGGGCGACGGGCGCCCGGCCGGGCCGCTGACCGGCTCCGCCGAGCGGGACGCGGAGCTGCTCGGTCGAGGCGTCGCCGTTCGCACGCTCTATCAGCACACCGCCCGGCGCCGCCCGGCGACGGTCGCGCATGCCGAACGGGTGGCCGAACTCGGCGGCCAGGCGAGGACGGTGGGAGACGGTCTGCGCCGGATGCTGGTCTTCGACCGGTCCGTTGCACTGCTCCAGGTGCAGGGCGACGAGGACGCCGCCCTGGTGGTCCGCGAGCACAACATCATCGACCTGATGCGCTCCGTGTTCGAGCAGAACTGGCTCCAGGCCAGGCCGTTCAGCTCACCGGCGGACCGGGCCGGCGCACTGGTGATCTCGGACGAGCTGCAGCAGGCCGTGGTCGCCCTGCTGGCGGAGGGCCTCGACGACCGGTCGATCGCCCGCCGACTGGGCATGTCCGAGCGGACCTGCCAGCGGCACATCGCCCAGCTGATGGCCCGGATCGGCGCCAGGAGCCGGTTCCAGCTGGGCTATCTGGTGGGCGGGCTGCAGACCGGGGAAGCATCCGGGGAACAGCCCGCCCGACAACGGATCTAACCCTCGAAGTCCCGGGCGGCGGACAGCTCGTAGGCGCGGTCCGGCTCGGTGAGCGCGGCCAGCACCTCGAACCGCCGGTGCCACTGCCCGACCGACCAGGCCAGCCCGGCCGCCAGGCCCTCCGGGGTGGCCGCGTGCAGCAGCCCCGGCACCGGCGCCAGCTCGAACTCGTCGTCCTCGTCCGCCGCTTCGGCCGCCTCCGGGTCGTACGGGGCCTCCGGGGTGTCCGCCGAGGTGTCCCAACGCCAGTCCACGGCAGCCTCGTTGCCGTCCGGACCGACCACCAGCAGCTCCTCGTGCTCCTCGTAGGCCACCGGGCAGCCGGGCAGCAACTCCCGCACCACGGCGGGGACCCGGTGCAGCTGGCCCTCGGAGAGCACCCGCCCGCCGGCCACCTCGCTGGCCAGCGAGACGTGCAGCCGCTCGGCGAGGTCGGCGGCCAGCGCCGGGGCGACCGGCAACAGCGGGTACCGGTGCAGGAGTTGGACCAGGTCCGGGGCGTCGGCGACGACCGCCTCGGTGGCGTCCACGATCACCGTGTGCGCGGGGCGGCGGCCGGTCTCCACGTCCAGCGGCGGCAGCGCCCGGACGACGTCCAGCGGGTCGATCCGGTCCGCCTCGACGCGGGCCAGCGCACTGTGGACGCCGTGCAGTTGGCGGTGGCCGATCTCGGAGGCCGGGTCGGTGAGCCGGTCCAGCACCTCGTCCGGCCCGTGCGGCTCGGCGAGCAGCGCGGCCAGCGTGGTGCGGACGCCCAGCGCGTGCAGGAACTGCTCGTCCAGCGTCGTCCGCGCCTCCTCGTAGAGGCCGCGCAGCAGCGGGTCCGCGCCGGCCGCACGCAGGCCCGCCGGCTCCCGGCCGTCCAGCACCGGGTGGTCGCGCAGCCACCACGCGGTGTACGGCGGCAGGTCGGCGTACGAGCCGTTCGGCAGCAGGGTGCGGACGGGGAGGACCACGGCGTCCCGGTACGGCGGGCGGGCCAGCGCGGCCAGCGCCTCGGGCCAGGCGTCGTCGTCCACCAGGTCGAGGTCGCGGACGACCAGCAGCTCGGCGGCGACCGGAGGCACGCCGACCGCGTCGGCGTCGTCGGCGTGCAGCGCCTCCAGGGCGTCCTCGGCCCACTCGGCGAGGCCGTCCGGCGCCTCGTCCAGCAGTCCGGTGGGCCGGCCGCCGGCGGCGCGGTCGGCCGGGACGGTCGGGTCGAGCCGCTCCAGGTCGTCCGGGTCGAGCACCACGTCCTCGGCGCGGACGAGCACGAAGTCCGCCAGCACGCCTGCGACGGTGAGGACTTCTGGGCCCCAGCGGTCCAGCAGCTCGTCGTCCACCCAGCCGGCGTCGTCCTCCCGGGCCAGCGCGGCGAGCGGGCTGTCGGGCAGGATCAGCTCGCCCGCGCGGGCCGGCTCGCCCTCGTCGTCCAGCAGCGCCAGCCGGGCCAGCCACGGGTGCTCGCCGACCGCCGGGGCGGCCGCCTTCACCAGGGCGAGGACGGACTCGGCGAGGTCGACGGCGGCGTCCAGGTCGTCCTCGGCCAGCTCGTAGGAGCGGGCGACGGCGGCCCGCACCTCGGGCGTGTCCAGCACCCCGGCCGGGGTCGCGGTGCCGGCGCCGAGCTTGGCCAGCAGCGGGTGCGCGGCCTCCGGGTGGGCGAGGCGCAGGTCGAGCAGGGCCAGCGCGCCGGCGAGCGACTCCGGGTAGCCGGGGAAGGCCGCCCAGTCGGCGTCGTCGGAGGGCAGCAGGACGCGGCGCGGGCCGGTGACCGTCCGTCCGTCGGCCAGCGGCACCGGCAGCGCGCCGAGCGCCTCCGGGTCGGCCGCGCCCAGCGCCGCGTAGAGGTTCCGCCACCAGGCCGGCTCACGGTCCAGGCCGCCGAGCTGGTCGACCACGTCGGCCAGCGGCACCCGGCGCACGTTCAGCACCCGCAGCTCCGTCCGGCGCTCCAGACCGGCCGGGAGCAGACCGGGGAAGATCGGCGCCAGCGCCTCGACCACGGAACCGTCCGCACCCTCCAGCAGCGTGGCGTCGCGCGGCCGCAGCGCGGGCGTGCCCTGCTCGACCGGCGCCGGGTGCGGCAGGAACGGCGTACCGGGCAGCCGGGAGAGGATGGCGGCGCGCAGCGCGTTGTCCAGCGCGCCCTGGCCGAGCGGGCCGGGCACCAGGCCGAGCGAGCCGAGGTCGCCGCCGCGGGCGCGCAGCAGGTCGGCGTAGCTGTCGGCGGCGCGCTCGGTGAGGAAGTCGGCGAGCGGGCCGGGGGCGACGTGCCGGCGGGTGGAGTCCAGCGGGTAGGAGGCGATCAGCAGCGCCGGCAGGCCGAGCGGCTCGTCGCTGGGCGTGGGCGCGTGCAGCACCGGGGCGATCCCGGGCGTCTGCGGGGAGCCGTCGGCGGCGACCGGAACGGCCCAGGTCACCGTCCAGTACGGGCGGGCGCGCTCCTCGGTGGGGCGGTCGGCGAGCAGCCCGGCGTCCAGGGATCCGGAGGCGCCGGCGGTCTGCCAGACGGTGTGCCGCAGCCGCCCGGCCGCGTCGTCGGTGACGGTGACCTCGGTGACGCCGTCCGGGCGCGGCTCGGCGGCGCTGCGGGTCAGCGTGCGGGTGCCCTCCGGGGTCTCCACCACGACCTCGGCGAGGCCGGGGAGGGTGAGCAGCAGGGCGTCGTCGATGCCGGCCAGCAGGCGGCGGGTGAGATCCTCGGCGGCGGCGTCGCGCAGCGGCAGCACGACCACCGTGTCGTAGCCGTCGGGCGCCGGGCCCTCGGCCGCGAACGGAAGCCGCAGCAACGGCACATGGCCGTCCCGGCGGCGCAGTTCGTCGGCGAGCGCGGGCTGCGCCTCGGCCAGCGAGCGGGCCTCGCCGAGCGACCAGCGCACGCCGCCGGCGGCGCCGAGCACGGCGGGCTCGTCGGTGACGGCGAGGACGGCGGCGAAGCCGACACCGAAGCGGCCGACGGTGGGCCGGTCGTCCGCCCGCTTCGAGGACGCCCGCAGGGTGGAGAGCGATTCGACGGCGGCCTCGTCCAGCGGCGCGCCGGTGTTGGCGGCGGCCAGCACGCCGTCCGCCAGGGTGAGCCGCAGCCGGCCGGGCCCGCCGCCCGCGCGGGCCGCCGCGTCGGCGGCGTTCTGCGCCAACTCGACCACCAGGCGGTCACGGTACCCGCCGAGGGCGAGCTCCTCCTCGGCGTTGGCGTCCTCCCGGAACCGGGCCGGGGAGGCGGCCCAGGCGTCCAGCACCCGGCGGCGCAGCCCGGCGCTGCCGAAGTGGTCCGCGAGGTACTCGTCCGTGCCGCTGCCGATGATCCGAGGTTCCACTGGACCTGCCGCCTTCCGCCGCCCTGTACTTCGTACGGGGGGCATTCTCCCCCGCCCGGGCACCCCCGGCGGACCGGGGTGGGGCCGCGCCTATGCTGAAGCCGCTCCGACGGCCCGGCGAGGGGGGAACCCGATGGTGTCCGACAGTACGCAGGAGTCCGCTGCCCCGCAGGTCTCCGACCGTTCGTGGTACGTCCTGATCGAACGCGACCGGCGGGACTACGACGACGCCGTCCACTACCGGTGGCAGCTGGTCCCGCCCAGGGAGGCACCGCTGGGCCGGGAGCAGGCCGTCGAGATGGCGGAGGAGGCGGCCCGCACGTACACCCCCCGCGAGAACGGGGAGCCGAAGGGGACGCCGGCCCGCCGGGTCTTCCGGCTGCCCGACGGCGGCTTCCTGGTCGAGCTGCGCCACGCCGGCTGGAAGCGCCACTTCCGGGTCTCGGTCGGCGAGCTGGTGCACACCGAGGAGCAGCGGGAGGCGCCGCCCGCGAGCCCGAAGCCGTCCGGTGCCCCCGCCCCCAGGCGCGGGCTGTTCGGCCGCCGCTGACCCCGCCCGACGGCGGACGGGGCCCACGGCATCGGTCCCGGGCCCGCAGCGCCGGGCCTGGGCCCGGGCCCAGGCCTGCGGCACCGGCTCAGGAGTGGCCGAGCTCCTCGGCCGGGGCGTCCGGCTCGACCGAGCCGGAGGTGCGGTCGGGGTGCAGCTGGAGCGGCTCGACCACCAGCTCGTCCAGGATCAGCTCGGACGGCGCCGGCGGGGCCGGGATGACCGCCGCCTCGGAGTGGCCGCCGCAGCCGTACGCGAAGGAGACGATCTGGCCGTCGGCCGGACCGAACTCGTTGCCGCAGACGCCGAACGCCTGGCCCAGCGAGCCGCCGATCGGGATCAGGAAGCCACAGCTGTTGCAGGAGGCCGGTGCCGACTGCGCCATCGGGGTCTGCGGGCCGTGCGCCTTCTCCCAGCGGTCGGCCGCCAGGTGCAGGCCGAGGCGCGAGAGCACCCGGCTGCGGCCCATGCCGAGCTCCTCGGCGACGGCGCCGATCTGCGCACGGACGGGGGCCGGCTGGATGTGCGGGTCGCTGACGACCACGTCCTCATCGGCGGCCAGCGCCACCGCGGAGTTCGGCGCCGGCTCGTCCTCGCCGGTCCAGCCCGGCTCCAGGCGCAGGTCGTCGGCGTCGGTGGGCAGCAGGTCGCCGGGGCCCATGTCGCCGGGGCGCAGCCGCTCGCTCCACGGCACCCACTGCGGGGCGAGGACGGCGTCGGGGCCGGGCAGCAGCACGACCTCGTCCAGGGTGACGTTCTTGGCGCGCGGGGCACGGGCCACGGTGACGGCCCAGTGCCAGCCCCGGTAGGCCGCGTCCAGGCACTCGAAGGTGTGGGTCACGACGCGGTCGGCGTCCGCCTGGACTCCGAGGTGCGCACCGACGGTCTCTGCTCCGACGGCCTCGTCCGCTGCCTGCCGGGCGAGTTCGACGGCCTCGGCACAGAGCCGGTCGGGGGTACGGCTTCGCATCGCAGCACTCACGGCGTCGATTCTCTCCCAGTTCTTCTGTTGCCCACGGCGTGTTGCCTGTTCCGTCGCGGCTCGGTGTCCCTCGTCCATTCTGCGCGACCGCGGGCCGCCTCGGATACCGGCCGCGCCGCTCGCCCGCTCCCGCCGGCGCCCGGCCGGCCGTCGGGCGGACCCTGGGCAGGCTACCCGCCGGTCGGCCACCCGGCACAGTCCGGGGCGGTGGCCGGCGCCGGAACGGCCGCGCCGAGCGGACCGGAATCCCGCGTCGCAGTCACGATTCTGGGGCAGGATGGGCTTGTGGCGGACGAAAACCCGTCGCAGCACGCACTGCGCGCCTCGCAGGCCGACGGCAGCCCCGACGAGGCGAACGCCGTGCCGCGACAGCAGCCTCCGGTCCTCGCTGCGGGTGAACCGCAGCCGGCGGGCACCTCCACGACGCCTCCGGATCCCGCCGGGCCCGTGGACCTCGCCAAGCACCCGGACGCGCTCGTCGGGGAGGACGCACTCGGGGAGAACCCTCTCGACGAGGAGGCCGCGGAGCCCCGCCGGCACTTCCTCGTCCGCACCGCTTCCGCCGCCGGCTCGCGCACCGGAAAGGTCGTACACGGCACCGGCCGGCGGATCCGCAAGGCCACCTCCGCGGAGGGCGCCGGCGAGTCCGGCCTCGCCAAGCTGATCGAGCTGCACGCGCTGAACTCCTTCGGCGACATGCTGATCACCGTCGCCCTGGCGTCCACCATCTTCTTCTCCGTCCCCACCGGCGAGGCCCGCGGCCGGGTGGCGCTCTACCTGCTGATCACCATGGCGCCGTTCGCCGTGCTGGCCCCGGTGATCGGCCCGCTGCTGGACCGCCTGCCGCACGGCCGCCGGGCGGCGATGGCGATGTCGATGCTGGCCCGCGCGGTGCTGGCGTGGACGATGGCCGGCACGGTGGCCGGCGGCGGGCTGGCGCTCTATCCGGAGGCGCTGGGCGTGCTGGTGGCGTCCAAGGCGTACGGGGTGGTGCGCAGCGTCGTGGTGCCCCGGCTGCTGCCGAGCCGGCTGTCACTCGTGAAGGCGAACTCGCGCGTCACCCTGGCCGGACTGCTGGCCACCATGGTGGCGGCCGGGGTGGGCGGGCTGCTGCACCTGATCGGGCCCGGGTGGCCGCTGCGAGGCGCCTTCCTGGTCTTCGTGGTCGGCACCCTGATGGCCTTCCACCTGCCGCACGTGGTGGACTCCGCCAAGGGCGAGCAGCGCGCCGTCCTGCACGCGGAGGTGCACGGCGAGGCCGGGGCCGCCCCCGCCGAAGCCGGAGCCGGGCCCGCACAGGCGGCCAAGGCCCCGAAGGCGTCGCTGCGCACCGTCGGCCCCTCGGTGATCCTGGCGCTGCGGGCGATGTCGGCGCTGCGCTGGCTGGTCGGCTTCCTGGTGATGTTCCTGGCGTTCCTGCTCCGTGACGACCCGATCGGCGGCCTCCAGCCCACCCTGGCCCTGGGCCTCGTCGCGCTGGCGGCCGGAACGGGCAACGCGCTGGGCTCGGTGCTCGGCTCCTGGCTCCGCACCCGTGGCTCGGAGGCGACGATCACCGCGATGCTGCTGCTGGCCACCTGCGCGACAGCCGCCGCCGCGCTCTGGTACGGCGTGGTGACGGTGATCGTGGTCGCCGCGGCGTCCGGGGTGGCGGCCTCGCTGGGCAAGCTGGCGCTGGACGCGCTGATCCAGCGGGACGTCCCGGAGTCGGTGCGGACGTCCGCCTTCGCCCGTTCGGAGACGCTGCTCCAGCTGTCCTGGGTGGCCGGCGGTGCGGTCGGCATCCTGATGCCGCTGAACGGCGCGCTCGGCCTCTGGGTGGCGTCCGCTGTGGTCGGCCTGGTGCTGCTCTGGACGGTCCACTCACTGTTCCGGGTGGGGCTGCGCCACCGTGCGGCCGCGCCGCGGGTGGCCTGACGGCCGCGCCCCGCCGGTGGCCGGGACGAGGCGGTGGTTTCCGGCCACAACACGCGGTTGCCCACCCCCGCGTAGCGTGATCGGCAAAGCCCGGTAGCCTCTGACCCATGAGCCTCAGCACCCGTGTCATCGCCGCCCTCGGCGCCGTCGTCGTGATCGGCGCCGGCACGGTCGGCGGGTCCATCGCCTACGCCATGGGCCAGGACGAGCCCGTCAGCCACCGCGCGACCCTCACCGTCGGCCGCTCCTCGATGGAGACCGGCCCGTTCTGCTTCAACGACGGCAAGCCGCTCACCGAGGACCAGCAGGGTGAGTGCCAGGACAAGGCCAGCAAGGCCCTGGACGAGGGCAAGCTCCCCAAGTCCGACGTGGTCGCCAGCGACATGATCGGCCTCGGCGTGACCCCGGACGTGGCGGACCGCGGCTGGTGGGCCAACACCAACGGCGGCGGCCAGGCCTCCGGCGGCCGCTTCATCCTGGCCCCGGCGACCAAGGGCTCCACGTACTCCGGCTCCGTCCCGGCCTCGAAGGCGATCAACGCCTCCGGCAAGACCCTGATCACCGTGGTCGAGTCCGACCCGAAGCAGCCCGACGCGATCTACGGCGTCTGGTACTTCGAGCTGAACACCCAGGACGCCTGATGGTCGCCCGGTGACCGCGCGACTTCCCGACGACGAGCAGTCGGCCCCCGAGCGGGGCCGGCTGCTCGTCGTCGTCGCGGTGGCCGCCGAGGCGGAGGCGGTCCTGCGCGGCCTCGGCGGGGCCGCGCGGAGCCTGCCGCTGCCCGGCGGTGAACTGCACCGCGCCGTGCACCCCTCGGGCGTGACGGTGGACGTGCTGGCGGGCGGGGTCGGCCCGGCCGCCGCCGCTGCCGCCGCGTCCGCCGCGATCGCCGCCCACCGCTACGACGTGGCGGTCTCGGCCGGCATCGGCGGCGGCTTCGCCCCGCAGGCTCCGGTCGGCGCCACGGTGCTCGCCGACGCGATCGTCGCCGCCGACCTCGGCGCCGAGACCCGGGACGGGTTCGCCGACGTCACCGAGCTGGGCTTCGGGACGGTCCGGCACACCCCGGCCCCCGCCGCCGTGGCGCTCGCCGCCGAGGCGCTGGGCGCCGTCACCGGCACCGTGCTGACCGTCTCCACGGTGACCGGCAGCGCCGGACGCGCCGCCGCGCTGACCGCCCGCCACCCCGGTGCGGTGGCCGAGGCGATGGAGGGCTTCGGTGTCGCCGAGGCCGCCGCCCGGCACGGCGTACCGGCCTTCGAACTGCGCACCGTCTCCAACCCGGTGGGCCCGCGCGACCGGGCCGCCTGGCGGATCGGCGAGGCGCTGGCCGCGCTGGAGCGGGCCTTCGCCGCGCTGCCCCACCCGGAGTTCCTGAAGGAGGCCCGCCGTGGCTGAACAGCTGGGCATCGCCCACTCGCCCTGCCCGAACGACACCTTCGTCTTCCACGCCTGGACGCACGGCCTGGTACCCGGCGCGGACGCCCCCGAGGTCACCTTCGCGGACATCGACATCACCAACGGCCTGGCCGAGCGCGGCGAGCTGGACCTCCTCAAGATCAGCTACGCCGCCCTGCCCTGGGTCCTGGACGAGTACGCCCTGCTGCCCTGCGGCGGCGCGCTCGGGCGCGGCTGCGGCCCGCTGGTGCTGACCCGCCCGGACACCGACGGCGACCTCACCGGCCGGACCGTCGCCGTCCCGTCCGAGCGGTCCACCGCCTACCTGCTGTTCCGGCTCTGGGCCGCGAAGGCGGTGCCGGGCGGCTTCGGCGAGATCGTCGTCCTGCCGTTCCACGAGATCATGCCCGCCGTCCGGGACGGCCGGGTGGACGCCGGACTGGTGATCCACGAGGCCCGCTTCACCTACCGGCAGTACGGGCTGGACTGCCTCGCCGACATGGGCGAGGCCTGGGAGCAGGAGACCGGCCTGCCGATCCCGCTCGGCGCGATCATCGCCAAGCGCTCGCTCGGCACCGAGCGGCTGCGCGAGATCGCCGACGCGATCCGCTCCTCCGTCCGGCAGGCCTGGGCGGACCCTTCGGCCAGCCGGGAGTACGTGCTGGCGCACGCCCAGGAGATGGACCCGGCCGTCGCCGACCAGCACATCGGGCTGTACGTCAACGAGTTCACCGCGGACCTCGGCGAGGAGGGCTACGGCGCCGTCCGGGCGCTGCTCACCCGGGCCGCGGCCGAGGGGCTGGTACCCCCGGTCGACCCGGGTGCGCTCGCGTTCTGAGCCCCGCTGAACGCGGGGCGGACTCCGGCGGCGGACCGACGCCCTGGCCGGCCGATCCTGCCGGGCGGCAGATCGGCCGGCCGAGGACCTAGACGTCGAACTGGTCCGCCACCGCGCGCAGCAGTACGGCCAGCTTCTGACCGGCCGGCTTGGCCGGGTAACGGCCGTGCTGGAGGCCCGGCAGTACCGAGTCCATCATCGTGATCAGGTCCTGGACGAGCGCCGCCATGTCGTCCGGGCTCTTGCGCTGGGCGGCCGCCACCGACGGCAGCGCGTCCAGCAGTTGCACGGCCATCGCCTGGTCGCCGCGGTGGCCCGCGACCACGCCGAACTCGACCCGCTGGCCCGGCTTCAGCACGGTGACACCGGCGGGCAGCGCCTTGGTGTGGACGAAGACGTCGCCGCCGTCGTCGCGCGACAGGAAGCCGAAGCCCTTCGTCTCGTTGAACCACTTGACCTGGCCGGTGGGCATCTCGAACAGTCCTCGATGTGGGTGTGAGGGATCCCGGCCCTGGCCGGGGATCACTGGGTGGGAGGGCGGGCCGACCTCGGCTCGGCGCCCGCGGGGCGCTCACGGTCAGCACGCTGTAGGGAGCAGACTAACGGTCCGTCACTGCCTCATCCGCGTTCCGCGAAGGATCCGTACGGGGCTCTCGCGGCCACGGGCGACCCGGTACTGGCATGGCCGGGGCGCGACTCGGCGCTTTCCACTGGCTCACACCCCCGGTCTGAGGAGACGGGGCGCACCTGTCGCACCCCTCGGCACAGCCTGCATACCCCCGCTCAGCAGGGATCAAAACTCCCAGCTCCCGGGAAACTGCGCAACGTGACCGAACCGCTCACCCCCGGAGCGGTCCGGCGCGGGCGCCGCCCGGGCGCTCTGCGAGACTGGGGCGGCAGACCGACTCCCCCAGGCCCGCAGAGGAGCAAGCCCAGTGAGCAGCCAGAGCGCCGACCGAGGCGACGCCTACGTCAAGGCCGGAGCGATCGTCTTCGGGCTCGGTGCGCTCGCCACGCTCGTCACCTTCGTTCCGCTGTTCCTGCACCTCACGCCGCTGCCGACGGCCGCGTACTGGCTGAGCATGATGATGCCGCTGGGCTTCCTGCTCGCCCTGACCGGGCTGCTGGTCTCCGCCCGCGCCCAGCGCCGCCGGGTCCGCGGCTCCTAGCGCCTGGCTCCTAGTTCACACGGCTCACGCGGCCGGCGAGGTGCCCGGCCAGCCAGGCGGGGAACTCGGTGAGGCCGGCCAGCACCACGTCCGCGCCCGCCGCCAGGAGTTCGTCCGCGCCGTACGGACCGGTGGCCACGCCCACCGCGACGGCGCCCGCGTGCCTGGCGCCCCGGATGTCGCCGAGGTGGTCGCCGACGTAGACGCTCGCGCCGTGCTCGCGCAGCGCGTCCCCCTTGGTCTCCGCCCAGAGGTCGCCGACCAGCGCGTCCGCGTGCAGCCCGGCGTGCTCCAGGTGCAGCCGGGCGTTCGGCTCGTACTTGCCGGTGATCACCGCGACCCGGCCGCCGTGCGCGCGGACCGCCTCCACGGCGGCGTGCGCGCCGGGCAGGGCGACGGTGGGGGCGAAGGCGTGGTCCCGGTACAGCTCGCGGTAGCGGTCGACGGCCGCCTGGAGCCGCTCGGCCGGGAACCAGTTGCGCAGCTCGTCCACGAGCGGCGGGCCGAGCCGGGTGACCACCAGGTCGGCGTCGATGTACACGCCGGTCTCGGCGGAGAGCACCGCGTAGGTGGCCCGGATGCCGGGCCGGGTGTCCAGCAGGGTCATGTCCAGGTCGAAGCCGACGGTGAGCGGGGCATCCGCGGTGGGGGGCATGCCGTCAGGCTATCCAACCCGGCCGGCCGGCCGGCACGGTGATTTGCCGCGCCTTCTCCGTGGAACTTAGGTTTGCCTGAGCTATCTGCGAGAGAGAGCCATGACCGACACCACCGCGCCGGCCGCGCGACCGGCCACCGCACCGGGCAAGCGGCGGCTGCTGCGCCGCCGAATACTGTGGCTCGCCGCCGCCCTCGCCCTGCTCGCCGCGGCCGTCCTGCTGAGCCTGGCGGTCGGCAGCCGCACCATCCCGTTCGGCGAGACCCTCGACGCCCTGCTGCACGGCGGGGACACCACCAACGCCGTCGTCGTCCGCGAACTGCGGGTGCCGCGGACGGTGGTCGGCCTCGCGGTCGGCGCGGCGCTCGGCCTGGCCGGCGCGGTGATGCAGGGCATCACCCGCAACCCCATCGCCGACCCCGGCATCCTCGGCGTCAGCCAGGGCGCGGCGGCCGGCGTGGTGCTGGCGATCTCCGGCTTCGGCATCTCCACGCTCACCGGCTACGTCTGGTTCGGTTTCGCCGGGGCCGTGATCGCCACCGTGCTGGTGTACGGGCTGGCGGGGCGCGGCCGGGGCGGAGCCACCCCGGTCAAGCTGGCGCTGGCCGGCTCGGCGATGTCCGCGTTCATCGCCTCGCTCAACACCCTGGTGCTCACCACCGACGCCGCCGCCATGGACCAGTTCCGGTTCTGGCACGTCGGCTCGCTCTCCGGCCGCACCGCCGACGTGGCCTGGCAGCTGCTGCCGTTCCTGCTGGCCGGCACGGTGCTGGTGTTCGCGGTGGCGCGCGGGCTGGACGCGCTGGCCCTCGGCGACGACACCGCCAGGGGCCTCGGCGCCAGGACCGGCGTGGTCCGGGCGGCCGGTGCGCTCGGCGCCACCGTGCTGACCGGCTCGGCGGTGGCCGCGGCGGGCCCGATCGCCTTCGTCGGCCTCGCCGTCCCGCACGCCGCCCGCGCGGTGGCCGGCGCGGACCACCGCTGGGTGCTCGCCTTCTCCGCCGTACTCGGCCCGGCGCTGCTGCTGCTCGCCGACGCGCTCGGCCGGGTGCTCTTCCCGCCGTCCGAGGTGCCCGCCGGGGTGATGACCGCGCTGGTCGGGGTGCCGGTGCTGGTCGCCCTGGTCCGGCGGCGGAAGGTGGTGGCGGCGTGACCACCGTCTCCTTGCGCGGCTACACCGTGCTGCGCGCCGGGCGCGCGTCGTTCCTGCTGCACCGGCGCTCGGCCATGGCGGCGGCCGGCCTGCTGCTGGTGCTCGCCGCCGCCGTCGTCGCCTCGCTCTGCCTGGGCGAGTCCACCGTCTCCCCCGCCGAGGTGGTGAAGGTGGTGCTCGGGCAGCCCAGCCCGGACGAGCTGGTGGTCGGCGAGTTCCGGCTGCCCCGGGTGGTGGTCGGGCTGCTGACCGGCACCGCGCTGGGCCTGGCCGGCGCGCTGATCCAGACCGTCGCCCGCAACCCGCTGGCCAGCCCCGACGTGGTCGGCGTCTCCTGGGGCGCCACGGCCACCGTCGTCGGCCTGATGGCGTACGGCGTGGTCGGCTCCCCCGGGCAGGTGCCGTACGCGGCGGTGGCCGGTGGCCTGGTGGCCGGCCTGCTGGTGTACCTGCTGGCCTGGCGGCGCGGCCTGCACGCCCAGCGGTTCGTGCTGATCGGCATCGGCATCAGCGTCGCGCTCTCCTCGCTCACCTCGGTGTTCCTCACCAAGGGCGACGGCTTCCAGGCACAGGCGGCGAAGGTGTGGATGACCGGCAGCCTCAACGGCTCCGGCTACGACCAGGCCGGCCCGCTCGCCTGGGTCCTGCTGGCCGCCGTGCCGGTCGCGCTCTGGGCGGCGCGGGCGCAGCGGTCGATCTCCTTCGACGACGCCACCGCCGTCGGCCTCGGCCTGCGGCTGGACCGGATCCGGCTCGGCATGGCGCTGCTCGGCATCGTGCTCGCCTCCTGCGCGGCGGGCGCGGCCGGCCCGGTGGACTTCGTCGCGCTGATGGCCCCGCAGATCGCGCTGCGGCTGGCCCGCTCGGCGCAGATCCCGCTGCTCTGCTCGGCCCTGACCGGCGCGCTGGTCGTCGTCCTGGCCGACCTGCTGGCCCGGCGGCTGCTCGCCCCCACCGAACTGCCGGTCGGCGTGGTGACCGGGCTGGTCGGCGCGCCGTACCTGATGTGGCTGCTGATCCGATCCCGCCGTGGAGGTTCCTGATGACCGCTCCCCTGGTGCCCGGCCACCGTCTCGAGGCCCGGGGCCTGACCCTCGCCTACGAGGCGCGCACGGTCGTCGAGGGGCTGGACCTCGTCGTCCCGGACGGCAAGGTGACGGTGATCGTCGGCCCGAACGCCTGTGGCAAGTCGACGCTGCTGCGCGCGCTCGGCCGGCTGCTGAAGCCGGTGCGGGGCGCGGTGCTGCTGGACGGCTCCGAGCTGGCCCGCGTCCCCACCAAGAGGATCGCCCAGCGGATCGGGCTGCTGCCGCAGTCACCCACCGCTCCCGAGGGCATCTCGGTGGCCGACCTGGTCTCGCGCGGCCGGCAGCCGCACCAGAGCTGGTGGCAGCAGTGGTCGGCGGAAGACGAGCAGGCGGTCGCCGAGGCCCTGGAGCGCACGTCCACGGCCGAACTGGCCGAGCGGGCCGTCGACGAGCTGTCGGGCGGCCAGCGGCAGCGGGCCTGGATCGCGATGGCGCTCGCCCAGGGGACGGACATCCTGCTGCTGGACGAGCCGACCACATTCCTGGACATCGCCCACCAGGTGGAGGTGCTGGACCTGGTCCGGCGGCTCAACGTCGAACGCGGGCGGACGGTGGTCGCCGTCCTGCACGACCTCAACCAGGCGGCCCGGTACGCGGACCACCTGGTGGCCATGCGCGACGGGCGGATCGTGGCCCAGGGCGAGCCGGGCGAGGTGGTGACGGCGGAACTGGTGCGGGAGGTCTTCGGGCTGGACTCGGTGGTCGTACCGGACCCGGTGACCGGCACACCGTTGGTCGTGCCGGGCGCGCCTTGGGCGGTGAAGACGGACGCCTAGCGGGCAATTCGGACATAATCGACGCGCCAGCGCCCTTGTGCCCACCTCACCCGAGGACCGCCGATGCCCCCGATCACCCGCCGCACCCTGCTCGCGGGGCTCGGCGCCGCCGCCCTCACCGGCTGCAGCACACGGCACTCCACCCCGCCCGCCGACACCACGACGGCCACCGTCACGCCCAGCCCGGCGCCGGTGCCCGCCGTCACCGTGAACACCGCGACGGGCCCGGTCCTCGTGCCGGGCGCACCGATGCGCGTGATCACCCTGGACACCGCCGAGTTCGACTCCGCGCTCACCCTCGGGATCACCCCGGTCGGCGCGGCGCTGGCCGCCCTGGACTCCGGGTTCCCCGACTACTGGCCCACCTCCCGGCTCAGCGGGATCACCCGGGTCGGCCCCATCGGCAACCCGGACCTCTCCGCGATCCGCGCCCTCCGGCCGGACCTCATCCTCTCCAACCAGACCCGCGACGGCGCCCGGTACGACCAGCTCCGCGAGATCGCGCCGACGGTGCTGACGCAGACCACCGGCGCCCCCTGGAAGGCCGACTTCCAGGTGCACGCCCAGGCCCTCAGCCGCCAGGAGGCGGCGGCGGCGTTCGCCGGCTCGTACCAACGGCACGTCTCCCAGGTGATCCAGGCCCTCGCCGGCGCCAAGGCCTCGGGCCGGAAGGTCAGCCTGGTGAGGTTCGTCGAGGGCGGCGGGATCCGGCTGTACGGCCGGCAGAACTTCCTCGGCACCGTCCTGGCCGACGTCCAGCTCGGCCGGCCTGACGCGCAGAACACCGACCAGTTCGACGTCGAGATCCCCATCGACCAACTCGCCAAGGCCGACGGCGATCTGCTGGTGTACGCCACCTACGGCAACCCGATCGGCACCGCCGCCGTCCTGGCCATGCCGGCCTGGCAGTCCCTCGGGGCGGTGCGGGCGCACCGCGCCTTCGAGGTGGACGACCAGCTCTGGTTCCAGGGCATCGGCTACACGGGCGCCAACTACGTCCTCGCGGAGTTGCAGCGGTTCCTGGGGGCTTGAGCGGCGGTCCCACGGCCCCCTCGCTCCACCGGGCGAGGGGGCCCTGGCGTCCGCCTGCCGAACCCTCAGTGGTCGACGGTCACCACGATCTTGCCCAGCTGGTTGCCCGCCTCCATGTACCGGTGGGCCTCCGCGATCTCGTCCAGGCCGAAGACCCTGTCCACCACCGGCGTGAACGCCCCGCTGCGCAACCCCGAGGCAACGAACGCCTCGGCCCGGCGCAGCCGTTCGGCATCCCTGGTGATCTCGTGCAGCGTGTAGGTGCGCATGTTCAGCGCCGGCATGCCGAGTTCGAACCCGGGGTACGGCGTCTCCTCGCCGCTCAGGGCGCCGTACAGGAAGAGGGTGCCGCCGGGGGCGACCACCCTGGCCAGGTCGAGCACGCCACGGCCGGCGACGGCGTCGAAGACGAAGTCGGCGCCCCGGCCCCCGGTCAGGTCGAGCACGCGCCCGACGACGTCCTCCTCGTCGGTGACGATCACCGCGGCCGCGCCCGCCTTGAGCAGGGCGTCCCGCTTGGCGCGGGTGCGCGTGGTGGCGATGGGCACCGCTCCGACGCGGTGGGCGAGTCGGATCGCGGCCAGGCCGACGCTGCTGGAGGCGGCGGTGAGGACGACGGTGTCCCCGGCGCGCATGCCGCCGACCTCGACCAGTGCGCCGTAGGCGGTCAGGTACGGCATCCACACCGCCGCGCCGGCGACCGCGTCGAGCCCCTCGGGGCGGTGGACCACAGCGGCGGCGGGGACGATCGCGCGCTCGGCGTAGACGCCGTAGTCGTTCATCGAGAACGCGGGCACCACGCTGATCGCCTGGCCGGGCTCGAAGCCGGTCACCTCCGGGCCGACGGCCTCGACCACACCGGCGGCCTCGCTGCCGAGCCCGGCGGGGAACTCCCGGACCAGCTCGATGTAGTGGCCGCTGCGGAACAGCACCTCGGCCCGGTTGAGGCCGATCGCGTCCACCCGGATCAGCAGCTCGCCGGGGCCGGGCGCGCCGACCTCCGCGTCCTCCAGCCGCAGCACCTCCGGCCCGCCGATCTCGTGGAACCGCACCGTCCTGGCCATCACGCATCGCCCCCCTTCCGATCGGTGACGGCGGCCCGGGAACCGCGGGCCGCCGCAGATCACTGAACCTGAAAGTACGTCAGCTGTCAAACTTCGATGGATGTCGTACTTTGGCACGGGCCATACTTTGCCCAACCTCGTAGGACGAGCCCCCCGAGATCGGAGAGAGATGGCGACAACACGGCGCGGCGGGCAGCAGGACCGCACCCCGCCCCACCCGGACATCCGGGAGATCACCCTTCAGCAGGTACTGGAGGCCGTGGTCGACCCGGTGCGCCGGTTGATCGTCGGCGAGCTGTACGCCGCCGCCGAGGACCTCGCCTGCGGCACGATCGCGTTGCCGGTCGGCAAGTCCACCGCCACCCACCACTTCCACGTGCTGCGCGAGGCCGGGCTCATCCGGCAGTACTACGTCGGCACCTCGCGGATGAACGCGCTGCGCCGGGAGGAGTTCGAGGAGGCCTTCCCGGGGCTGCTGAGCGCGCTGATGGCCGAGCGCGAGCGCGAGCGGACCACGACGGGTCAGCCGCCCGCGTAACGGGCCGGGGACAACCCCACCGCCGCCGTGAAGTCGCGGGTGAGGTGCGCCTGGTCGGCATAGCCGAGGTCGGCGGCGAGCGCCGCCCAGTCCACGTCCGCGCCCCCGTCCGCACGCTGGGCGGCCTCGTGCAGACGGGCCCGCCGCAGCACCCACTTGGGGGCGGCGCCGACGTACTCGGCGAAGAGGCGCTGCAACCGGCGGACGGTGACGCCGAACTCACCGGCCAGCTCGTCCACGCGGTGCAGGTCCGGCGAGGCGGTGATGCGCTCGACCATCGAGGCGGCCAGCTCGGCCTGCCGGCCCGCCACCGGGTCGGGCTCGGGCAGCCGGGCGAGCAGGAAGGCGTCCACCCGTGCGGCCGGCTCCGCGCTGCCGTACAGCACCTCCTCGTTGAGCCGGTCGGCGCCGGGGCCGAAGACGGCGGCCGCCGGCACCGACCGGTCCGCGAGCCCGGCCGCCGGGCGGCCGGTGAGCAGACGGAACCCGCCCGGCCGGAACCTCACCCCCAGCACGTGCCCGGCCCCCTCCAGCCGGCGGACGAACAGCGACCGGTCGACCCCGTAGACGGCGGCCCGCGGCGCCTCGAAGACGAGGTGGACGTTGGGGTGGGACAGCACCTTCTGCTCGTGGACGGGCAGGCCGCGGCGGTCCCAGCGCACCAGCCAGTAGTACTCGACCAGGCGCGCCAGCCCGGGGGCGGGCTCCAGCCGGTCCAGGTGGACCACGCCCGCCGCCCGTCCGGGGTGGAGGACCCCGCGGCCGAGATCAGGAGCGTTCACACCGCCAGGCTAGCCGTCGCGTTTCTTCAAGACCCGGCGGCACCGCCCGGCCCAGGATCGGCCCATGAACGGTCATGCACTCCACCCCCTCATGGCTCGCGCCGCCACGGAAGCCGCGCGCGTCGCCCGCGGTGTCCGCCCGGACCAGCTGGACGGGCCCACCCCCTGCAGCGGCTTCGACACCCGGACGCTGGTCAACCACTGGGTGCTCTACACCTCCCACGGCCTGGAGCACCGGGCCCTGCGCAAGGAGCTCCCGAAGGACCTGACCGAACACGACTTCACCACCGACCCGGAGTGGGCCGACGCCTACGCCGCCCAGCTGGAGCGGGCGGTCGCGGCCTGGGCCGACCCGGCGGTCTGGGAGGGCGAGCTGGACCTGGGCGGGTCGTCCATGCCCGCGACGGCCATCGCCCGGATGCTCGTCCTGGAGCTGGTGGTGCACACCTGGGACGTCGCCCGCGCCACCGGCCAGCCGAGCGAGGTCGAGGACGACCTGGCCGTGGCGACCGTCGGGCTGGTCGAGGAGCTCGCCGAGATGTACCGCCAGTACGACGGGTTCGCCGCCCCTGCGGCCGTGCCCGCCGACGCCTCGCCGCTCGACCGCGCGCTGGCCGCCTCGGGCCGCGACCCGCGGTGGGTGCCGGCGACCGCGTCGGCCTGAGACGTACCGGGCGGGCCTGCGGCAGCTCACGCCGCAGGCCCGCCCAGCGCGCCACGGACCAGCCGCATGACGGCCGGGACAGCCGTCCGCAGGTCCCCGTCGGGGCCGGCCACCTCGCCCGCCAGCGCGTCGAAGGTCTCGAAACCGGTGAGGACGAACAGCAGCGCCGCCGCGTCCTGCGGCGCACCGTCGAGCCGGGCAGCCAGCACCCCGGCACCCTCACGGCGGCGGGCGTCGCGCGCACCGACGACCCGGCCCACCTCCTCGTCCAGGGCCGCCAGCGCACGCAGCCGACGGGTACAGACCCGGTCCACCGCCCAGAAGCCGCCCATCACTTCGACGAAGCGGTCCACCGCCGGCCAGGGCTCGGGCAAGGCGAACGCCTCGGCGAGCCGCGCCATCCCGCCCTCGGCCGCGAGCGCGTCGCAGACCGCCTCCAGCAGGCCCGTCTTCGAGCCGAACTGGTAGTACACGGTGGCGCGCGCGACGTCCGCCCGCTTGGCGACCGCGTCCAGCGAGAGCGTGCCCGCCCCGGTCAGCTGCCCCCGCGCGGCCGCGACGATCCGCGCGCGCGTCTCGTCCACGTCCGCCTGCCGCTGTCCCATCCGGTAGGACCGGGGGCTCATCGCGCTCGCCTCCACTCGCTCGTCCCGCCGCCGGTGCAACGGCCGTCGGACCTCTCGTGAACAGGCAGTATCCCCGATGGCTCCGAGCCCCGGCCGGGCGAGCCCTCCGCTCCCCGGCCGGGGGCGTCAGACGATGACCCGGCCGCCGCTGACGTCCAGCGTCTGGCCGGTGATCCACGAGGACGCGGTGGAGGCGAGGAAGAGCGTGGCCGCCGCGATGTCGGCCGGTTCTCCGAGCCTGCCGAGCGGGTGGGCGGCGGCAACCGCCGCCTGCAGCTCGGGCGGCATGACGGCGGCCGTCCGCTCGGTCCGGACGGCGCCGGGCGCGATCGCGTTGACCCGGACGCCCTCACCCGCCAGCTCCAGGGCGAGGTGGCGGGAGTACATCAGTACCCCCGCCTTGGCGGCGGCGTACGCGGCGGAGGCACCGCTGGGCAGCCGGCCGGCCGTGGAAGCCATGGTGATCACCGAGCCGCTGCCGCGCTTCAACAGGCGCGGCAGGAAGGCCTGGACGGTGAGGAACGTGGCCGTGAGGTTGGCGTCCAGCACGGCGCGCCAGTGTTCCTCGGTCTCCCGGACGGTCGGCACGGGGTAGCCGTCCCCGCCGGCGAACGCCGCGAGGACGCCGACCGGGCCGAGCTCCTCCTCGATCCGGGCGCCGGCCCGGGCGAGCGCGGCGGCGTCGGTGCAGTCGGCGACCAGGCCGCGCGCCCCGGCACCGGACGCGCGCAGCTCCCCCTCGACGGCGGCGAGGGCCGCCTCGTCCCGGCCGAGGACGGCGACGGCCGCGCCCTGCCGGGCGAACGCCCGGGCGGTCTCCGCGCCGATGCCGCGGCTGCCTCCGGTGATCACGACGACCTTGCCGGCCAGGTCGGGGTACTGAACTCCCATGTCCCATCACTCCCTTGAGCCGTACTGTTGTGGTTCACTGGATTCAGTCATACAGGCTGTCTGAATGAATCGGCAAGGGCGCACCCACGAGAGACCGCGAGGGCCGCCCACAAGGAGGAACCCGATGAAGCTCGCCGTCGTCGGCGCCACCGGACGCACCGGCCGCCTGGTCGTCGACCTCGCCCTGGCCGCCGGGCACACCGTCACGGCGGTGGCCCGCACACCCGCCCGGCTACCGGAGTTCACCCACGGCACCCCGCGCATCGCGCAGGCCGACGTCCACCGCCCCGGTTCCCTCCGGGGGCCGTTGGCCGGCCAGGACGCGGTGGTCTCGGCGCTGGGCACCACCGGCCGGGCAGCCACCACCGTCTTCTCGGACGGCGCACGGGAGTTGGTGACCGCAGCGCGGGCCGGCGGGGTGCAGCACCTGGTGGCGCTGGGCTCGGCAGGCCTGGAGACCGACCATCTCCCCTTTGCCCAGCGGGTGGTGACGCGGCTGGTGGTCGACCGGCTCTATCGGGAGATCCACCGCGACCTGGCTCGGATGGAGGCGGTGCTGGCCGGCTCCGAAACGAACTGGACCGTCGTCCGCACCCCGATGCTCAAGGACGGACCGGCCGCCGCCGACCCCCGCGTCTCGTACGGGCTTCCGCTCCCGGACGCGGGCACCGCCACCCGGGCCACCATCGCCGCCTGGATCGTCCAACACCTCGGCGCGCCCGCGACCTTCTGCCGCCGGATCACCATCGCCGACCGCTGAGCCGGTCGCCCGCCGCCTCCCGGCCCCGCGGGTCAGCCCCCCGGCTGGGCACGCCGCTTCAGCGCCACGGCCAGCAGGAACAGCGCCGACAGCACGGCCGCCAGGCGCAGCACGCCGGGAGCGGCCGACCACGTGACCTGGCCGACCTGCTGGCCCGGCTGGAGCGCCTCGCCCCAGCGGCCCTGGGCACGGCCCCAGAACCAGAGCGTGGTGCCGCTCATCGTCATCAGCGGGATGCCGAGGATGCCGACCTTGCGGGTGAAGTCGGTCAGTCGGCCGGACAGGTAGCCGAGCCCCCAGCCGACCAGCATCACCACGATCTGGCTGGAGACCGCACCGCCGATCAGGGTCACCGCCGCGAGCAGCAGGAGCGGGGAGGGGCGGCGGCCGGCCATCGCGGACGGCTTCGGGGCGGCCCCGGCGGCGCCTTCGGGCGCGGCAGGCTGCGGCGGGGGCGCCGCCCTGCCCTTCCCGCGCCTCCTTCCCCTGCCCTTCGCGGGGGCCGGTTCGGCCGGCGGGGTCTGCGCGGGGACCTCCCCCGGGGCGCCCTCGGCGGCGGTCCGCTGCTCGGGGACCGGCTTGACCGCCGGGCCGGGGCCGTCCGAGAAGTCGAGGGACACGAGCGACCAGTCACCCGCGTTCACGGCCGTGAACGGCGCCGGCACGGCATCCGGATCGGCGTCCGCGTCCGCGATCGGCTGCGACACCCAGGGCGAGCCCGGGTCGTCGGCGGCCGCCGGCCTCCGCGCGGCGGGCGGCCGGTAGAACGGGTGGTCCGCCGGGGGCCCGGCAGGCGGCACGGAGGGCCGCGGCGGCACCGCGGGCCCCTCGGCGTACACACTGTCCCCGTCGCCGGAGCCCGGTCCGCTCCCCGCGCCGTCACCACCCCCCGGTGGCCCGCTCCACGGCCCCCGCTTGCGCCACCACTCGCCGTCCGCCATCGCCCCACACCCCGCCTCACCCGTGCCGCAACGGCCGTCGTGGGGCCGCCGGTCAGACGGTACCCACCCGAACCGGGGCCACGCCGACCGGTCCCCACCGTCCGTCCTCGCGACTAACCTAGGTCGAATGACCACACAGCAGGGCCCCCAACGCCCCGGCAAGGCGCCCACCGGCCCCCGCACCCTCGCCGAGGAGCTCCGCAGCCGCGCGGACGACGACCTCGCCACCCTGCTCCGGTCCCGCCCCGACCTGCTCAACCCCGTCCCCGGCGACCTCACCCAGCTCGCCGCCCGGCTCTCCTCCCGCGCCTCCGCGCTGCGCGCCCTGGAGCGGCTCGACCGCTTCACCCTCCAGGTCGCCGAGGCAATGGCCGCCGCACCCGACGGCGCCGCCCCGGCCACCGTGAAGGCCCTGCTGACCGGCCCGGCCCGGGTCAAGCCGCACCCGGGCGCCACCCCGCTGACCGCCGCCGACCGGTCCGCCGTCGGCGCCGCCCTCCCCCGGGCGTTCGCCACCCTGCGTGACCGCGCCCTGCTCTGGGGGCCGGAGAACGGGCCGCGCCTGGTCATCGCGGCCCGCGAGGCACTCGCGCCCACCGCCGCCAACCCCGGCCGGACCGGGCTCGGCCCGACGCTGGCCGACGCCACCGCCGGCATGTCCCCGGCCCGGCTCCAGCAGCTGCTCGCCTCCGCCGGGCAGCCCGCCACCCCGGACCCGGTGACCGCCGTCGCCGCGCTCACCGCGCTGCTCGGCGACCGCGCCCGCTGCGACGCCCTGCTCGCCACCGCCCCCGAGCCGGCGCTGCGGCTGCTGGACCGCCTGGTCTGGGGCCCGCCCACCGGCACCGTCCCGGACGCCACCCGCCCGGTCACCGCCGAGGACGCGCAGAGCCCGGTCGAATGGCTGCTGGCCCGCGGCCTCTTGCTGCCCAGCAGCCCCGGCAGCGTCGTCCTCCCCCGCGAGCTCGCCCTGCACCTGCGCGGCGGCCGCACCCACCGCGTGGTCGAGCCGGTCCAGCCGGAGCCGGCCCCGGCCGCCGCGCCGCGCGATCCACAGGCTGTGGACAGGGCGGCCGCCGGACAGGCCCACACCGCCGTCCGGATCGTCGAGGAGCTGCTCGACCTCTGGGGCCTCAACCCGCCGCCCACCCTGCGCGCCGGCGGCCTCGGCGTCCGCGATCTCAAGCGGACCGCGCAGGCCCTGGAGACCACCGAGCAGCAGACCGCCTTCTGGCTCGAACTCGCCTACACCTCGGGACTGCTGGCCCCCGACGGCGAGGCCGACGAACGCTGGGCACCCACCCCCGCGTACGACGGGTGGCTCCAGCAGGACACCGCCGACCGCTGGCTGCTGCTGGCCGGCAGCTGGCTCACCGCCACCCGCGTCCCCGCCCTCACCGGCTCCCCGGACGGCAAGGGCAAGGCACGCGCCGCACTCGGCCCCGAGCTGGACCGCACGCTCGCCCCCTCCGTCCGCCGCGGCGCCCTCGCGCTGCTCGCCGAACTGCCGCCCGGCACCGCCGCCACCGCCGGCGAACTGCTGCCCACCCTGCACTGGCAACGCCCGCTGCGCGGCGGCCCGGCCACCGGACCGGCCCCCACCACCGGGCCGGGCCCCGCCGGGCAGACCCCAGCCGGGCCGGGCCCCGCCGGCCAGGCTCCCGCCACCGGCCAGGGCCGCGACCTGCGCGACGACCTCACGGCCTGGACCCTCGCCGAGGCCGAACTGCTCGGCATCACCGGCCGCGGAGCCCTCGCCTCCCCCGCCCGCGCGCTGCTCACCGCCGAGGCCGACCCGGCCGAGGTGCTGGCCCCGCTGCTGCCGCAGCCGCTGGACCACGTCATCCTCCAGCCGGACCTCACCGCGATCGCCCCCGGCCCGCTGCTCACCCCGCTCGCCCAGGCGCTCGCGCTCTGCGCCGACATCGAGTCCAAGGGCGGCGCCACCGTCTACCGGTTCACCCCCGGGTCGGTCCGCCGCGCCCTCGACGCCGGCCGCACCGCCGCCGACCTCCAGACCTTCCTGGAGCAGCACTCGCGCACGCCCGTCCCGCAGCCGCTCGGCTACCTGATCGACGACGTCGCCCGCCGGCACGGCATCCTGCGGGTCGGCGCCGCCTCCTCGTACCTGCGCTGCGACGATACGGCGCTGCTGAACGAGGTCCTGGCCGACCGCCGCTCCGTCGACCTGCGGCTGCGCCTGCTCGCCCCGACCGTGCTCGCCGCCCAGGCCACGCCGGACGTGCTGCTCGCCGCCCTGCGCGGCATGGGCTACGCGCCCGCGGCCGAGTCCGCCGAGGGCGACGTGCTGATCACCCGGCCGGACAGCCACCGCACCCCGCCGCGCGCGGCCCCCGTCCCCGTCCCCGACGGCCCGCCCACGCCCGACGACACCCTGCTCGCCGCCGCCATCAAGGCCATCCGGGCCGGCGACCGCGCCGCCACGGCCGTCCGCCGCGAGGCCGCCCCCGACCCGCGCCAACTCCCGCGCACCCCGGCCGCCGAGACCCTCGCCGCGCTGCAGACGGCCGTCCTGCTGGGCGAGCGGATGTGGATCGGCTACCTCAACGCCGAAGGGCTCTCCAGCCAGCGGATCATCGACCCGGTCAAGGTCGAAGGCGGCTACGTCACCGCCTTCGACCACCACGCCGACGAGCTCCGCACCTTCGCCCTGCACCGGATCACCGGCGTGGCCGAACTGGAGGAGTAGCCGCCGGATCAGGAAGGCGGGGGACGCGAGCAGCCCGCCGGGGCCCTCGCCGACGCCCGCGAGGGCCTGGGCGGAACAGGCGGAGGAGGCGGTCACGGCGAAGGCCGAACCGAGGAGGGCGAGAGCGGTGAGGGCACGCTTCGGCTTGTTCATGACCTGCTCTGACGAGCGACGCCCGGACCGGTCACCGCGCTCCGATTGACGCCTCCGGCGATACGGCGTAGTCCGGAGGGGAGGGGGGTCGCGGAAGGGAGTCACCATGCTCGGCGATCAGATAGCGGAGATACAGAGCCAGGACACCGTCCGGCGGGTGCTCGCCGGCGGCGAGGGCCCGGTGGTCGAGGTCTCGTTCCAGGGCACCGGGGAGGTCCTCGGCACCCCGGTCACGGAGTTCGCCACCTACGAGTCGGAACTGCACGCCGACGGCACCCTGTTCGGTGAGGGCCAGGGCGTCGACATGACCGCCGACGGCCAGACCATCACCTGGCACGGCAGCGGCGTCGGCCACTTCACCGAGGGCGGCGGTGTCTCGTACCGCGGCTCGGTCTACTTCACCACCGCGTCCCCGCAGTTCTCCCGGCTGAACGGCACCGCCGGCGTCTTCGAGTTCGAGTCCGGCGCCGACGGCAAGAACACCGCCAAGGTGTTCGAGTGGAAGTAGCCCCCCTCAGGGCGGCCTCCCGCCTTTCCCGCCGGATGGGCGACACTGGAGGGTCTGCGTCCCGACAGACCTGTCAGCCAGTGGAGGGCTTCCCCGCGTGAACGACGGACCGCTCATCGTCCAGAGCGACAAAACTCTTCTCCTGGAGATCGACCACCCCAAGGCCGCCGACTGCCGCCGGGCCATCGCGCCGTTCGCCGAACTGGAGCGCGCGCCCGAGCACGTGCACACCTACCGGGTGACCCCGCTCGGGCTGTGGAACGCACGCGCCGCCGGGCACGACGCCGAGCAGGTCGTCGACGCCCTGGTGACGTACTCCCGCTACCCCGTGCCGCACGCGCTGCTGGTCGACGTGGCCGACACCATGGGGCGTTACGGGCGGCTCAGGCTCAGCAAGCACCCGACCCACGGCCTGGTGCTCACCACCACCGACCGCCCGGTGCTGGAGGAGGTGCTGCGCTCCAAGAAGATCGTCCCGCTGGTCGGCGCCCGGGTGGACCCCGACACCGTCGTCGTCCACCCGTCCGAACGCGGGCAGATCAAGCAGGTGCTGCTCAAACTCGGCTGGCCTGCCGAGGACTTCGCCGGCTACGTGGACGGCGAGGCGCACCCCATCGAGCTGGACCAGAACGGCTGGCAGCTGCGCCCCTACCAGGCGCAGGCGGTCGAGGGCTTCTGGCACGGCGGCTCGGGCGTCGTGGTGCTGCCCTGTGGCGCCGGCAAGACGCTGGTCGGCGCGGCCGCGATGGCCGAGGCCAAGTCGACCACGCTGATCCTGGTCACCAACACCGTCTCGGCCCGGCAGTGGAAGCACGAGCTGGTCAAGCGGACCACGCTGACCGAGGACGAGATCGGCGAGTACAGCGGCACCAGGAAGGAGATCCGCCCGGTCACCATCGCCACCTACCAGGTGATGACGACCAAGCGGAAGGGCGTCTACGCCCACCTGGAGCTGTTCGACGCCCGCAACTGGGGCCTGGTGGTCTACGACGAGGTCCACCTGCTGCCCGCGCCGGTGTTCAAGTTCACCGCCGACCTGCAGGCCCGCCGCCGGCTCGGCCTGACCGCCACCCTGGTCCGCGAGGACGGCCGCGAGGGCGACGTCTTCTCGCTCATCGGCCCCAAGCGCTTCGACGCCCCGTGGAAGGAGATCGAGGCGCAGGGCTACATCGCGCCCGCGGACTGCTGCGAGGTCCGGGTCACCCTCACCGACTCCGAGCGGCTCGCCTACGCGACCGCGGAGCCCGAGGAGCGCTACCGCTTCTGCGCCACCACCGCCACCAAGCGGCGGGTGGTGGAGGCGCTGGTCAAGAAGCACGAGAAGGACCAGACGCTGATCATCGGCCAGTACATCGACCAGCTGGACGAGCTCGGGGAGGTCCTGAACGCTCCGGTGATCAAGGGCGAGACAAGCAACGCCCAGCGCGAGAAGCTGTTCGAGGCCTTCCGCACCAAGGAGATCAGCGTCCTGGTGGTCTCCAAGGTGGCCAACTTCTCCATCGACCTGCCGGAGGCGACCGTCGCCATCCAGGTCTCCGGCACCTTCGGTTCCCGCCAGGAGGAGGCCCAGCGCCTGGGCCGTGTCCTGCGCCCGAAGGCGGACGGCCACGCGGCGCACTTCTACTCGGTGGTGGCCCGCGACACCGTCGACCAGGACTTCGCCGCCCACCGCCAGCGCTTCCTGGCGGAGCAGGGCTACGCCTACCGCATCATCGACGCGGACGACGTGCTCTGACGGCCGGTGCCTGACGCCTAGTACCTGACGCCGTCGCGCCCGAGGAAGACCACGCGCGCGGCGGTGTCGAGGGCGATGCCGACGTTGCGGACGGCGGTCTTCAGCGGGCTGCGGTGCCGGCCGGGGCCGGTGGCCGCGATGGCGGTGGCGCCCGCGGGGCGGGCGGGGGCGGACTTCTGGTTCGGCACTCGCGGCGCCGTGACGTGTACGGTGCTCATGTCTTCAACGGTAGATCCGTGGCGGGCCGGGCACATCACCCCAAAGGCCGTACCGGACGGGCCGGAAGTCGTCCTCCGGGTGTACGGAGACCCCCGCCACCCCCTACGCCTCCCCCTACGGGACGGGAGAAGTGGGAGAGGACGCCGAGGCGGTCGCGGGGCTGGGCGTGCCGGCCTTCCAGGTGGCCGGGTACGCCGGTCCGGGGCAGCACGGCACAACTGGATAGCACCGGGGCCGCGGGCCGTCTAGGATCGTCCGTCTGCCCCCTCCCGAACCGTGGTACCTGCTGAGTCCCGCAGGCAGCCGGGGGAGGCGCCGACCGCACGGCAACCGGTCGGCTGTGTCCACCGTGAGCTCCAACGATCCGCTGCGCCCGTCTCCGGGGCAGCCGGGAAGGTTCGCTGTGCCCGCCACCCCCACCACCGACCCCCTCCAGCGCGAACGCGACCACCTGGCCGCCTCCCGGGCCGCCCTGCGCGCCATGCGGGAGGACGTCCAGTCGCTCGACATCCGCGACGTGACCGGCACCTGGGTCACCGCCATCGTGCTGCAGAACCAGATCGAGGCCCGGATCGCCGCCCTGGCCGACCTCTCGCACACCCCGCTCTTCTTCGGCCGCCTCGACTACCTGCACGCGATCAGCGAGGAGCTCTCCGAAGGCTCCGGCGGGGAGAACTTCTACATCGGCCGCCGGCACGTCCACGACGCCGACGGCGACCCGATGGTGATCGACTGGCGCGCGCCGGTCTCCCAGCCGTTCTACCGGGCCAGCCGGGCCGAACCGATGGACGTCGACCGCCGCCGGCGCTTCGGCTACACCGGCGGCGAGCTCACCGCCTACGAGGACGAGCGCCTTTCCGACCCGGACGCCGTGACCTTCTCCGGCTCCGCCGGGGGGAACACCGTCTCCGCACTGCTCGCCGCCGAGATCGAGAAGCCCCGCGTCGGACCGATGCGCGACATCGTCGCCACCATCCAGCCCGAGCAGGACGAGATCGTCCGCGCCGACATCACCGGCACCGTCTGCGTCCAGGGCGCCCCCGGCACCGGGAAGACCGCCGTCGGCCTGCACCGCGTGGCCTACCTGCTGTACGCGCACCGCGAGCGGCTCGCCCGGACCGGCACCCTGGTGATCGGGCCGAACAACGCCTTCCTCTCCTACATCGAGCAGGTGCTGCCCGCCCTCGGCGAGCTGGACGTCGCCCAGGCCACCGTCCAGCAGCTGGTCGCGCACGTCGAGGTGAAGGCCGAGGACACCGCCGAGGCGGCCCGGCTGAAGGGCGACGCCCGGATGGCCGAGGTGCTGCGCCGGGCGGTGCGGGCCGGCATCACCCTGCCCACCGAGCCCTGCGTGGTGGTCCGCGGCTCCCGGCGCTGGCGCGTCCCGGCGTACGAACTGGTCGAGATCATCGAGGAGTTGAAGGGCCGCGACATCCGCTACGGCGCCGCCAGGGATGCCCTGCCGCAGCGGATCGCGCACGCCGTGCTGCTGAAGATGGAGCAGGGCGGCGAGGCCCCGGACGACCGGGTGCAGGACGCGGTGGCCCGCGACTCCGCGGTCAAGGCGGTGGTCAAGGAGTGCTGGCCGCTGGTCGAACCGGCCAAGCAGGTGCTGCGGCTGCTCTCCGACCCGGAGTTCCTGGCCGCGTGTGCGGAGGGCGTCCTCACCCCCGAGGAGCAGCGGACGGTGCTCTGGCCCAAGCCCGGCCGCTCGGTGAAGACCGCCCGCTGGACACAGGCCGACGCCGTCCTCGTGGACGAGACCGCGGACCTCGTCCACCGCACGGCCTCGCTCGGGCACGTGGTGCTGGACGAGGCGCAGGACCTCTCGCCGATGCAGTACCGCGCGGTCGGCCGCCGCTGCACCACCGGCTCGGCGACCGTCCTCGGCGACCTCGCCCAGGGCACCACCCCTTGGGCGACGGCGAGTTGGCCGGACGCCCTGCACCACCTGGGCAAACCGGCCGCCCACATCGAGGAGTTGACCAAGGGGTTCCGCGTCCCCGAGGAGGTCATCGCCTACGCCTCCCGGCTGCTGCCGGCGATCGCCCCCGGCCTCGCCCCGGCGACCTCGGTCCGCGAGGCGCCCGGCTCGCTGACGATCACCCGCGTCCCGGAGGACGGGCTGGAGAAGGCGGTCGTCGAGGCCTGCCACCGGGCGCTGGAGCACGAGGGCTCGACCGGCCTGATCGCCGCCGACGCGCGCATCCCGCTGCTCGCCGAGGCGCTCGACGCGGCCGGCCTGCCGCACCTCTCCCCCGGCGCCGAGACCAGCGCCGAGGCCCGGCTGACCCTCGTCCCGGCCTCGCTGGCCAAGGGCCTTGAGTACGACTACGTGGTGCTGGACGAGCCGGCCGCGGTGGTCGCAGGCGAGCCGGACGGGCGGACCGGCCTGCGCCGCCTGTACGTGGCGCTCACCCGTGCCGTCTCCGGGCTGGCGGTGCTGCACGCCGAGCCGCTGCCCGAGCAGCTGGGCTGAGCCGGGCGGCACCCAGGGGAAGGCGGCACCCACGAGGAAGGGGACCGGCCGATGCCGGTCCCCTTCCCACCGAGCCGACGGCCACCGATCGCTCAGCCGTCGGCGCTTCCACGCTCAGCCATCGATCAGGGCACGCCACTCGGCGACCTTGCCCGCGTCCACCGGCGACCGCCACCCGTCGGCGCGGACCGCACCGCCGACGTGGAAGGCGTCGAAGCCGGCCGCCCGCAGGCCCGGCAGGTGTTCGGCCCGCAGCCCGCCGCCGATCAGGATCCGTTGGCCGTACCCGGGCTCGCCGGCCCGGGCCAGCTCGGCCGCGAGCACCTCCCGGCCGGCGTCCACACCGGCGGCCGCGCCGGAGGTGAGGAAGGTGTCCAGCCCGGGCAGTGCGCCGACGGCCGCGCGGAGGGCGGCCCGGTCGGCGCTGTGGTCGATCGCCCGGTGGAAGGTCCAGCGGCAGCCGGCCACCGCCTCGGCGACGGCCGCGGTGGCGGCGAGGTCGACGGCGCCGTCGGCGTCCAGGAAGCCGAAGACGAACTCGTCCGCCCCTTCGGCCCGGAGTGCGGCGGCGCGGGCCCGCAGCCCGTCCAGGTCGCCGGGCGTGAAGCCGTCCCGGATGCGGAGCATGACGCGCAGCGGGAGGTCCACGGCGGCGCGGATCCCGGCGAAGTCCTCGGCCGACGGCGTGAGTCCGTCGGCGGCCATGTCCGTGACCAGTTCGAGCCGGTCGGCGCCGCCCGACTCGGCGGCCTGGGCGTCCTGGGGCGTCAGCGCGATGACTTCGAAAATTGGTCTAGACATATGCGAAGCCTGCCACATCCGCCCGGCGGCGGCGAGCCCTGCGCGGCTTTGCGCCGGGCACTCCGTCGCACCTTCCGCCGGGCGTTCCGTCGCGTCTTCCGTCGGACGCCCGGCCGGGCGCGTGACCGGGCGTCCGGCCGGGCGTCCGATCAGGCGATGCTGTGGGCGCCACCCGCCCCGACCCCGCGCCCGATCATCAGCGGCGCCACGATCAGCGCCACCGCCACGGCGGAGATCGGCAGCAGGTTCCAGAGGCCGCCGGTCGTCTGCCAGAGGGTGAACATGCTGAAGGTGGCGGTCAGCGGCAGCATCGCGAGCCCGATCGCCGCCGGCACCAGCCGGCCGCGCAGCGCGGTCAGCACCAGGAACAGCGGGACGGCCACCAGCACGGCGGAGCGCGGGCCGTTCAGCATGTAGTGGGAGTCGAAGCCACCCTGGGAGGCGATCACCAGCCAGCCGCCGACCGCCGACGCCAGCACCAGGCCGCGGCTGCGCCAGGTCGGCTCGCCCAGCATCTCCCGCGGCGCCGCGATCACCAGCAGGCCGGAGAGCAGGAACGGCATCGCCGAAGAGCCGACGGCCAGGACCCCCCACACGTTGATCCCGCCCGCCACGAAGGCCTCCTTCATCCCGAGCAGCCCGGCAGCCATCACCGCCACCGAGATCACCCGCGCCTCCGCCCACCGCCCCAGCAGCGCGGCGAGGGCCAACAGCAGCGACGCCACCGGCTGCGCGAAGGCGGCCACCAGCGTGACCACCGACGAGGTGTGCTCGATCCGCCAGGCGAGCTGGTCCGAGTCGCCGACCCACGGGTACAGCCCGGCCCCCGCGGCCGCCCCGGCGATCAGCGGCGCGGCCAGTGCGAGCAGCCGCCCGCCGGGCGAGAAGGCGGTCAGCCGGGTGCGCACCCGCAGGCCGTACGCGGCGAGGTCGAGCGCCTCCCGGACGACGGCCGGCTTCCCGGCCTCGGCCGTGGTGTCGGAGAAGACGGCGGCGAGTTCGTCCCCGCGCTCACGGCGGTAGCGTGCCGGGTAGAACTGGAGCGCCGCCTTCATCGCGACGGTCGGCGTGTTCATGGTCATGCGAAGGTCCCCCTGGCCCTTGGGTGAAACGCGGAGAGGCGGCGTTCCGCCTCGCTGGCGACGGCGCGCAGCCGCTCCGCCTCGGTGGAGAGCGCGGCCCGGCCGGCGACGGTCAGCGCGTAGGTGCGCCGGGCCCGGCCGTCCACGACGTCCTCGGCCGCGACCTCGATCAGGCCCTGCTGGAGCAGCCGGTCGAGGGCGCCGTAGAGCGTGCCGGTGCGCATCGCGACCCGGCCGCCCGAGATCGCGGCGACCTCCTGGATCAGCGCGTAGCCGTGTCTGGGGGCGTCGGCCAGTGCGGTGAGCAGAAGCAGCGTGGGCTCCTGCATGGAGCGTTCGGTCATGGAACTACATATATCGCCAAACTACCTATAGGTCCAGTGGAAGCCCCGGCCGAACCCCCGGCGCGCCGGGCCGCCACAATGGCTCCCATGCCGACGGACGACCTGCTCACCGCCTGGACCGCCCTGCTGCACCGCTGCGGCGCGAGCGCCGACCCCGAGCCCTACGGGCGCGACCTGCTGCACCGCTGGGCCGAGCCGCAGCGCCGCTACCACACCACCGACCACCTGCGGGCGATGCTGCACCAGGTGGACGCGCTGGCCGGGCACGCCGGGGACCCGGACACCGTCCGCCTCGCCGTCTGGTTCCACGACGCCGTCTACCGCCCCGACCGCTCCGAGAACGAGGAACGCAGCGCCGCCCTCGCCGTCCGGGCGCTCACCGAGGCCGGCCTCCCGGAGCGGCGGACCGCCGAGGTGGCCCGGCTGGTCCGGCTCACCGTCACCCACCACCCCGAGCCCGGCGACCGCGACGGCGAGGTGCTCTGCGACGCGGACCTCGCCGTCCTCGGCGCCACCCCCGAGGCGTACGCGGCGTACGCCGCCGCCGTCCGGGAGGAGTACGCCTTCGTCCCCGAGCCGGACTTCCGGGCCGGCCGGGCGGCGGTCCTGCGCCAGCTGCTCGCGCTGCCCGCGCTCTACCGCACTCCCACCGCCCACGCGCGCTTCGACGCCCCCGCCCGCGCCAACCTGGCCGCCGAACTCGCCGCGCTGGAGGGCTGAGGCCCGTCGCCGGAGTCCGGGCCGCCCGACGGCAGGCGCCGGGGCCTAGGCCAGCTGGCCGACGGGTGCCACGACCGTGCCCTCCTTGCCGCAGACCCAGTGCGGCTCCGGGCCCAGCTCGGGCTCGACGCTGAGCGCGTGCGGGTCCCCGTCGGCCGCGCAGGAGGCGCAGAGCGGCCAGCGGCCGTAGGCCTCCAGCAGCGCGTCCTGGACGTCCTGGGCGACCAGCCCGAGCACGTACTCGGTGCCGTCCGGCCACTGCTCCAGCCACCAGCGGCGGTGGGTCACGGCCGTCTCGACCAGCGACACCACGGCGGCGTCCGCCACGTCCTTCGCGGTCAGGTCGGCCAGGATCAGCGCCCGCGCGTTGTGCAGGGCGGTCTCGATGTCGTCGGAGGAAGCCATCCGTCCATTGTCCCAAAGTGCGCCCGGCACGAACGCCGCACGGGCGGCTCCCCGAGGGGAACCGCCCGTGCGATCAGGAAACGACCGACCCCGGAGGATCAGAAGTCCATGTCACCGCCCGGCATGCCGCCGCCGGCGGCCGCAGCGGCCTTCTCCGGCTTGTCGGCGATGACGGCCTCGGTGGTGAGGAAGAGCGCCGCGATGGAGGCGGCGTTCTGCAGCGCGGAACGGGTGACCTTGGCCGGGTCGATGATGCCCTCGGCGATCAGGTCGACGTAGGTGTTGGTGGCCGCGTTCAGGCCGTGACCGGCGGGGAGGTTGCGCACCTTCTCCACCACGACGCCGCCCTCGAGGCCGGCGTTGGTCGCGATCTGCTTGATCGGGGCCTCCAGGGCCACGCGGACGATGTTGGCACCGGTGGCCTCGTCGCCCTCGAGCTCCAGCTTGTCGAACGCGACACCGGCCTGCAGCAGCGCGACGCCACCACCGGCGACGATGCCCTCCTCGACGGCGGCCTTGGCGTTGCGGACGGCGTCCTCGATGCGGTGCTTGCGCTCCTTGAGCTCCACCTCGGTGGCCGCGCCGGCCTTGATGACGGCCACGCCGCCGGCCAGCTTGGCGAGGCGCTCCTGGAGCTTCTCGCGGTCGTAGTCCGAGTCGCTGTTCTCGATCTCGGCGCGGATCTGGTTCACGCGGCCGGCGACCTGGTCGCTGTCGCCGCCACCGTCGACGATGGTGGTCTCGTCCTTGGTGATGACCACCTTGCGGGCGGTGCCCAGCAGGTCGATGCCGGCGTTCTCCAGCTTGAGGCCGACCTCCTCGGAGATCACGGTGCCACCGGTGAGGATGGCGATGTCGCCGAGCATGGCCTTGCGGCGGTCGCCGAAGCCCGGGGCCTTGACGGCGACGGACTTGAAGGTGCCGCGGATCTTGTTCACGACCAGGGTCGACAGGGCCTCGCCCTCGACGTCCTCGGCGATGATGACGAGCGGCTTGCCGCTCTGCATGACCTTCTCCAGCAGCGGGAGCAGGTCCTTGACCGAGCCGATCTTGGAGTTGGCGATGAGGATGTACGGGTCCTCGAACGTCGCCTCCATGCGCTCCAGGTCGGTGGCGAAGTAGGCGGAGATGTAGCCCTTGTCGAAGCGCATACCCTCGGTGAGCTCGAGCTCCAGGCCGAAGGTGTTGCTCTCCTCGACGGTGATGACGCCTTCCTTGCCGACCTTGTCCATGGCCTCGGCGATGAGCTCGCCGATCTGGGTGTCGGCGGCCGAGATGGAGGCGGTGGAGGCGATCTGCTCCTTGGTCTCCACGTCCTTGGCCTGGGCCAGCAGCTGGTCCGAGACGGCGGCGACGGCCTTCTCGATACCGCGCTTCAGAGCCATCGGGTTGGCGCCGGCGGCGACGTTGCGCAGACCCTCGCGGACGAGCGCCTGGGCGAGCACGGTGGCGGTGGTGGTGCCGTCACCCGCGACGTCGTCGGTCTTCTTGGCGACCTCCTTGACGAGCTCCGCGCCGATCTTCTCGTAGGGGTCCTCGAGCTCGATCTCCTTGGCGATGGAGACACCGTCGTTGGTGATCGTGGGGGCGCCCCACTTCTTCTCCAGCACGACGTTGCGGCCCTTGGGGCCGAGCGTGACCTTCACTGCGTCGGCGAGCTGGTTCATGCCACGCTCAAGGCCGCGGCGAGCTTCCTCATCAAAGGCGATGATCTTGGCCATCAGAAGTGGTCCTCCGGGACACGGTCGACTGCTCGGACCAAGGGGTGCCCGCGACGGACGGCCCTGGTGTGCGGGGGTCCTTTCCCCTACCGCTCCCGGGGGCCTCACCGACCCGGTCCGCTGTCACTCTCACGCTGTGAGTGCTAACGCCAATGATTAGCACTCTGGGTGGGCGAGTGCAAGCCCAATGGGCAACCCGCGAGCCGCACCGGCCACTCCCCGGACACGGCGACGGGCCCGTACGACATGTGTCGCACGGGCCCGTCGCGAAGCAAGAGGTGCACCAGCCGATGGGCCGAGCCGAACTCCTGGGTGCCGGAAAGGTCAGACCGCCGCGCGGACCATGTCCGCCTGCGGGCCTTTCTGCCCCTGAGAGATCTCGAACTCGACCCGCTGGCCCTCCTCAAGGGTGCGGTAGCCGTCCATCTGGATCGCGCTGTAGTGGACGAAGACGTCCGCACCACCGTCGACCGCGATGAAGCCGTAGCCCTTCTCCGCGTTGAACCACTTGACGGTGCCCTGAGCCATTCCGAACTCCCCTAGTGCTGTGCTGGCCCTTCACGCGCCCGCAGGTCGCGGGCCCGGGTCTGGTTTGAGGCCGGCCCGGGGAACCCCCCCTGGGCGCAGCCGTGCACGCCACAATCCCCCCGCCGAGCCACCGGACGGTGTCCGATGAAGGGGCGATTGCGTCGACCGCGGCTGAATGTATCCGGCTCGACGCCCTCTGCAACAGAGCCAGCCGCCGGGAATTCCCCCGACCCGCCAGGGGACAGGACGGGCCAAAAGCCCAAAAACTTCACATTTCACGCCGGACATAGCGGACGAATTACCCAAATGCCCTCAAGAATTCTGACACCGGCCTGACATGTTTCACGGCCGCGGGCCCGGCGCCGGTCTCAGCGGCCGGACAGACACCGGCGGTACGGGGCGCAACAGGGGGGCGACGACCGGTGCGAGGGGGGAGGGGAGGCCCTCTTCCCGGCCGAGCGACACTCTACTCCGACTGGCCGGGGAAATATTCCCGCCGGAATGCGGCGCGCGGGGGCGGCCCGGGAAAGCGCCCGTGCGGGCGGCCTTCACGGCGGCCCCGGAAGAATCCCGGAAGCGCCTGGAAACACCCCGGGAACTCCCGGGAGCTCGCGGGGAAATGCGAAGGCCGTCCGGGTGTACGGAATTCCGTACACCCCGACGGCCTTCCCGTCGGCGGTGCGGCTCAGCAGCCGCCGGCCACCGCGGGAATGATCGAAACGCTCGCGCCGTCCGCGATCTCGGTCGCCAGGCCCTCCGCGAACCGCACGTCGTCGTCATTGACGTAGACGTTGACGAAACGGCGCAGCTTGCCGGTGTCGTCCAGGATCCGGGCGGCGATCCCGGCGTGGCTCTTCTCCAGGTCGGCGATGACCTCACCGAGGGTGGCACCCTCGGCGGCCACCTCGGCGGCGCCGCCGGTGTAGGTGCGCAGGATGGTCGGGATGCGGACGTTGGCGCTCATAGGGGCTTCTCCTTGCGGCGGGGTGGAGGGGTCAGGCGGACGCGAGGCCGGCGTCGCGGAACGACGCCAGCGTCGGGCGGATGACGGCGGTCATCCCGGCGTCGGAGACGGCGTCCAGCGTCTTCAGGCCGTCGCCGGTGTTGATCGCGACGGTCTCCTTGGCCGGGTCCAGCTGCCCGGTCTCGACCAGCTTCTTCAGTACTCCGACGGTCACCCCGCCCGCGGTCTCGGCGAAGATGCCCTCGGTCCGGGCCAGCAGCTTGATCGCGGCCACCACCTCGGCGTCCGTCACGTCCTCGACGGCACCGCCGGTGCGGCGGGCGATGTCCAGCACGTACGGGCCGTCGGCCGGGTTGCCGATCGCCAGCGACTTGGCGATGGTGTCGGGCTTGACGGGGCGGATCACGTCGCTGCCGGTCTTGAAGGCCGCCGACACCGGTGAGCAGCCCGCCGCCTGGGCACCGAAGATCCTGTACGGCCGGTCCTCGACCAGACCGAGCCTGATCAGCTCCTGCAGCCCCTTGTCGATCTTGGTCAGCTGCGAACCCGACGCGATCGGGATCACGATCTGCTCCGGCAGGCGCCAGCCCAGCTGCTCGCAGATCTCGTACGCCAGCGTCTTCGAGCCCTCGCCGTAGTACGGGCGCAGGTTGACGTTGACGAAGCCCCAGCCCTCGCCGGCCGGGTCGCCGATCAGCTCCGAGCAGAAGCGGTTCACGTCGTCGTAGTTGCCCTCGATGCCCACCAGCTCACCGCCGTAGACACCGGCCATCACGACCTTGCCCTGCTCCAGGTCGTGCGGGATGAACACGCAGGACTTGAAACCGGCCCGGGCGGCCGCGGCGCCCACCGCACCGGCCAGGTTGCCGGTCGAGGAGCAGGAGAGCGTGGTGAAACCGAACGCCCGCGCCGCCTCGATCGCACAGGCGACCACGCGGTCCTTGAACGAGTGGGTCGGGTTCCCGGAGTCGTCCTTGATGTGCAGCTGGGCGGTGAACCCGAGCTCGCGGCCCAGGTTGTCCGCCTTGACCAGCGGGGTCCAGCCGGGGTTCAGGTTGGGCTTCCCGGCCACGTCGGCCGGCACGGGCAGCAGCGGCGCGTACCGCCAGATCGACGCCGGCCCGGCCTCGATCCGCTTGCGCAGCTCCTCCGCGGCCTCGCCACCGAAGTCGTACGCGATCTCCAGCGGCCCGAAGCACTCCAGACAGGCGAAGCTCGGACCGAGCGGGAACCGGCTACCGCACTCGCGACAGGACAGCGCGGCGGCGGGGCCGAGGTCAACGGTTGCGGGTGCGGCGCCAGAAGGAGTCGTCGCAGTGATAGCCATGATGGCGGAGGCCTCTCTCCTCATCTTCCCCGTGACGCGGTCGCGCCACAGGCCGGAATTGGCACCTGTCCCGCCGGGGCCTGTAACGACAGCCGCGCGAGAAGGTTGCCGGGACGTCAACGGGCCGTTCCCTCAGTCCCTCTGGATGAGCTCTGTGAAGTTGTTGGTCTTGCTCAACGGTGACCCCGGCGTGCGAAGGTCCGACCGCTGTACGAAGACTGTATCCGAAGGCGTCAACCCCGAACGGGACCGTCCGCCACGCGAGATGACCCGTCCCGGCCCTTCCCAGCCCGTCCCAGCCGACCCCCGCCGAGGAGAGACCCGTGCCCGCCGACCCGACACCCGAGCTCCTCCCACAGGCGGCGTCCTGGCTGCGCCGCCGGTCGTGGAGCGCGGCCGACCGTCCGGTGCGCACCCTGCTGGACGCCAAGCGGGCCGCCGGCCGCGCGGGCACCGTCAGCGTCGTCCTGCCCGCCCTGGACGAGGAGGCCACCGTCGGCGACATCGTCCGCACCATCCGCCGCGAGCTGATGGAACGCCTGCCGCTGGTCGACGAACTGGTCGTGGTCGACTCCGGCTCCGCCGACCGCACCGCCGCCGAGGCCGCCGAGGCCGGCGCCCGGGTGGTCCACCGCGACGACATCCTCCCCCGGCTGCCGGCCGCCCCCGGCAAGGGCGAGGTGCTCTGGCGCTCGCTGCTGGTCACCCGTGGGGAGATCGTCTGCTTCGTCGACGCCGACCTGCGCGAGTTCGACCCGGCCTTCGTCTCCGGCATCATCGGCCCGCTGCTCACCGAACCGGAGATCCAGCTGGTCAAGGCCATGTACGACCGGCCGTTGGAGACCGAAGGAGCCGTGGTGCCGGCCGGCGGCGGCCGGGTCACCGAGCTGGTCGCCCGCCCGCTGCTCAACCTGCACTGGCCGGAACTCGCCGGTTTCGTCCAGCCCCTCGGCGGCGAGTACGCGGCCCGCCGCTCCCTGCTCGAACGCCTCCCGTTCCCCACCGGCTACGGCGTCGAACTCGGCCTGCTGGTCGACGCCCTGGAGACCGCCGGCCTGGACGCCCTCGCCCAGGTCGACGTCGGCGTCCGCCACCACCGCCACCAGGACGGCCAGGCGCTCGGCCGGATGGCCGCCACCATCTACCGCACGGCGCTGGAGCGGCTCGACCGCACCCACCGGCTCAAGGCCTCCGCCGACCTGGTGCACCCGCTGCTCACCCAGTTCACCCGTGACCCGGAAACCCGCGCGTTCACCGCCCACACCCACCCGGTCACCGCCCTCGAACGCCCCCCGATGCACACCGTTCCCGAGTACGCCACCCGGCACTGAAGGGTTTGGGTCCGCAGACCCCCGGCAACCAACCAGTCATGGGCGATCTCACGACCGAACGTTCGAATCCGACCGGCACCGCCCCCGTCCTGGTGGCCTCCAACCGGGGACCGGTGTCGTTCAGCACCGCGGACGACGGCACGCTGACCCTCCGGAGAGGAGGAGGCGGCCTGGTCTCCGGGCTCTCCGCCATCGACGACCCCGACGCCGTCTGGGTCTGCGCGGCCCTGGGCGACGCCGACCGCCGGGCCGCCCGGGAGGCGCCGGACGGCCGCCTCGACCGGGCCGGCCACGACACCGGCGGGCAGGCCGTCCGCATGCTGGGCATAGACCCGGAGACCTTCGCCCGCGCCTACAACGGCGTGGCCAACTCGACCCTCTGGTTCGTCCACCACCTGCTCTACGCCACCCCCACCGCCCCCTCCTTCGACGCCGGGTTCCGCACCGAATGGCAGGCCTACACGGCCTACAACACCGCCTTCGCCGACGCCCTCGCCGCCGAGGCCGGCCCGGGAGCGGCCGTCCTGGTGCAGGACTACCACCTCTCGCTGACCCCGGCCCTGCTCCGTGCCGCCCGGCCCGACCTGCGGATCGGCCACTTCTCCCACACCCCCTGGGCCCCGCCCGAGTACTTCCGGCTGCTGCCCGACGACGTCGCCGAGGCCGTCCTCACCGGCATCCTCGGCGCCGACCGGGCCGGCTTCCTCACCCGCCGCTGGGCCCTGGCGTTCGCCGACTGCTGCGAGCAGCTCCTCGGCGCCACCGTCGACCGCACCGAGCTCACCGTCACCCTCCGGGGCCGCACCACCCGGCTCGGCGTCCACGCCCTCGGGGCCGACGCCGACTTCCTGCGCGAGCGCTCCCACCGCCCGGACGTCGACGAGCGCCTCGCCGCCCTGCGCGAGGCCGTCGGCGACCGCCGCACCGTCGTCCGGGTCGACCGCACCGAGCTGAGCAAGAACATCGTCCGCGGCTTCCAGGCGTTCCGGCACCTCCTGCACACCCACCCCGAGTGGCGGGACCGCGTCGTCCACCTCGCCTTCGCGTACCCGTCCCGCACCGACCTCGCCGAGTACCGCGAGTACACCGCCCGGGTCCGGCAGCTCGCCGCCGAGATCAACGCCGAGTTCGCCACGCCCACCTGGCAGCCGCTGATCCTGCACGTCAACGACGACTTCCCGCGGTCGCTGGCCGCCTACCGGCTGGCGGACGTCGCCCTGGTCAACCCGATCCGCGACGGCATGAACCTGGTCGCCAAGGAGGTGCCGGTGGTCTCCGACCGGGGCTGCGCGCTCGTCCTCTCCCGCGAGGCCGGCGCGTACGCCGAGCTGGCCGACGATGCCCTCACCGTCAACCCGTACGACGTCGTCGCCACCGCCGAGGCCCTGCACACCGCGCTCACCATGCCCGCCGGCGAACGCGGCGACCGCACCAAGCGCCTCGCCGCCGCCGCGACGGCGCTGCCGCCCCAGCAGTGGTTCCTCGACCAGCTCGCCGCTCTCGGCTGATCACTCCCGCCGGCCGAGCTCCGCCCCCAACCGCTCCAGCAGTTCGACCACGCCGGCCGGGCCCTCGACCACCAGGTCGGCCCGGTCGGCAAGCTCCCTCACCGGCGCGTCCCCGACCGCGGCGCTGCACACCAGCAGCCCGGCCACGCCCTCCGCGCGCAGCTTCTCCACCGCCGCGAAGGCCGCCACGTCCCCCAGGTCGTCCCCGGCGTACAGCACCGACCGCGCGCCCCGCTCCCGCAGGAACCCGCTCAGCGCGGCCCCCTTGTCGACCCCGGGCGGCCGCAGCTCCAGCACCAGCCGGCCCGGCTCCACCACCAGCCCGTGCTCCGCGGCCAGGGCCTCCACCGGCGCGCGCAGCAGCTCCAGCGCCTCCTGCGGCGCCTCCGTCCGCCGCGTGTGCACCGCCAGCGAGCGCCCCTTGTCCTCCACCCACGTCCCCGCCGGCGCACCGGCCGCCGCCAGCGCGGCGTCCAGCACCGCCCGCACCGCGTCCACCCCCGGGTGGACCGGCGGCGCAGTCACCACGCCGCCCTCCCAGCGCTCGGCCCCGTAGTGCCCCAGCACCACCACAGCGTCGATGCCGTCGAACCCGCCGTACTCGACGGCCAGTCCGGCCGGCCGGCCGGTGACCACCACCGTCGCGCCCACCCGCGGTGCCAGCCCCCGCAGCGCCCCCACCACCCCGGGGTGCGCCCGCGCCCGGTCGGGAACGGCCACGATCGGCGCGAGCGTCCCGTCGAAGTCCAGCGCCACCACCGCGTCGCGCGGCGAGGCGAGGACCGCCTCCAGGCCCTGGCGTCCGGCGTCCGTCCTCAGCTGCAAAGTCTCCTCAAGCCCCATGCCGGGACCCATACCCAGCCGTGCCCGCCGAAGCACCCGCCGGGCTACCGGGCCCCCCGCCGAGCCTCCCGCACCCGCCGCAGCCGGTTCACCAGGACCGGCGCGTGCGCCAGCGCCTCCGGCCGGTCCAGCAGGGCGTTCAGCAGCTGGTAGTACCGCGTACTGGAGAGCCCCAGCTCCTCCCGGACGGCCCGCTCCTTGGCTCCCGCCGTACGCCACTGGCGTCCTTCGAGCTCCAGCACCGCCTGGTCCCGCTCGCTCAGCTCGTCCACGCTCCACCTCCGCCCACCACTACGGAGTGTCATTCTCCCCCGCGCACCCGACACACTCTGCGCCCCGCACGACGCCCGCTCCCCCACTAGCGTCGGCCCATGACCGAAAGTTTCGCGCTGCACATCCCCACCGCCGACCTCGAACCCGACCCGCTGGACCCGGCCCAGATCGTCTCCGGCACCCCCGAGGTCTCCGGCCGCGTGCTCTCCGAGTCCCCCGACGGCCGCCAGCTCCGCGGCATCTGGCAGATCACCCCGGGCGTGGTCACCGACGTCGAGGCGGACGAGCTGTTCGTGGTGCTGAGCGGCCGGGCCACCATCGAGATCGAGGGCGGCCCGACCCTGCACGTCGGCCCGGGCGACTGCGCCGTCCTGCGCGCGGGTGACCGCACCACCTGGACGGTCCACGAGACCCTGCGCAAGGCCTACGCGATCACCCTCTGACGCAGCACCCGGCGGCCCCCGGGTTCACTTCCGGACCCGGGCGGCCTCCTTGACCGCGGCCTCCTGCAGCCCCTCCAGCACCTGCTTGGCGTCCCCGGTCACGGCCCCGCCGATCCCCGCCTTGATCCGGTTGCTGACCTCGACCCAGGCCGGGTCACCGAACGGGTAGAAGCTGGCGTTGGCCAGCCCGGACGCGAACTGCCTCAGGTCCTCGTGCCTGCCGTCCGCGGTCATCTCCGTGAAGGCGTCCTGGGTGACCGGCAGCAGGTTGTACGTCCCGTCGAACTTGAGCTGGTTGTCCTTCGCGTAGACGAAGCTCAGGAACTTGCGGATCTCGTTCTTGTGGCCGTTGGCCTTGAACGCCATCATCCAGTCGGCCACCCCGAGGCTGCCCGTCCTGGCCAGGCCGTCCTTCTTGGGGATCGGCGCCGTCCCGAAGTCGACCTTCGCGTTGGCGGCCATCCGCAGCAGTGTCGGGTGCCCGTTCAGCATCGCGACCTTGCCCGCCGTGAAGTCGGTGAACACCGGTGTCCGGTTCATCTTGCCCGGCTCGGGGTACGTCAGCCTGGCATCCACCAGGTTGGTCTTCAGCCAGCTGAAGGTCGCCTGGTTCTGGGTGCTGTCGATGGTGTAGTTGCCGACGTCGTCGGAGAGGCTGCCGCCACCGCTCAGCGTCCAGAGCATCGACTCGGCCGGCGCCTCCTCGGGCCCGAGCGGCAGCCCGTACGGCGTGACCCCGGGCACCTTGGCCTTGATCTTCTCCGCGGCCTGCTTCAGCTCGTTCCAGGTGGCCGGCGGCTGGGTGATCCCGGCCTGCCTGAAGATCGCCTTGTTGTAGAAGAGCACCCGCGAGGAGGAGACGAAGGGGATGCCGTACTGGGTGCCGAGCACCTGCCCGGCATGGTTGAACGACTCCATCATGTTGGCCTGGGTGTCCAGCGAGAGCACGTCCGCGGCGGGGTAGAGCCGGTTCGCGGCGACCTGGTCGGCGAAGCCGCCGGTCTGCACCAGGTCGGGGGACTTTCCGCTGTCCACCAGGTCGCTCACCCGCTTGCCGATGTCGGTCCAGCCGACCACCTCGACGTCCACCCTGATGCCCGGGTTGCCGTTCTCGAAGCGGCGCGCGACGTCGTCCCAGTACTGCTTGGAGCTGGTCGCCGCGTCCTCGCCGTAGTCGGCCGCCACCAGCCGGAGGGTGACCGTCCGGTCGTCCTGGCCGCTGCAGCCGGTGAGCAGCAGCGCTCCGGCCAGCGCGGTGCCGAGCAGCCGGGTGGGGACCTGGGCGCGCCTGTTCAACGCGGGTACCGCCTTCGAGGGGAGAAGAAAGCAGCCGGACGGGTGGAATCCGACAGGGGGGAGCGCCACACTGCCAAAAGCCCTGCACAGTGGTCCAGACCTCCGGGCCGTACCCGCGGGGTAGTTATCGAAGTGCGGAGGTCGTTGCACGATGCGCAATGAATCGAGGCCGACCAGGCGCGAACCGGCCCGGATCCGGCCCCGGGGCCGGCCGGCCGGGAGCCCGCGACGGCGCGCGCAAAGTGCCGCACACCACATGGTTCTGCGACAAAGCTCACCTACTTTGGACCAGACCAATCCGACAACTGGACTAGACCTCTCCGACCCAGCCAAGGGAAACTGTCCTCCGTGAAGCACGTCATCGCACTCGATGTAGGCGGCACCGGCATGAAGGCCGCGCTGCTCGCCCAGGACGGCTCCGTGCTGTTCGAAGCACGCCGACCGACCGGGCGGGAGCACGGCACGGATGCCGTCGTCGCCGCCATCCTCGACTTCGCCGCCGACCTGGCGGACGAAGGCCGCGGCCGCTTCGGCGTCGCCCCGCTGGCGGCGGGCGTCGCCGTCCCGGGGACGATCGACGAGAAGAACGGCATCGCGGTCTTCTCCGCCAACCTCGGCTGGCGGGACCTGCCGCTGCGCAAGCTGCTGGGCGAGCGGCTGGCCGGTCCGGGCGGTGTCGCGATGCCGGTCGCCCTCGGCCACGACGTGCGGTCCGGCGGTCTCGCCGAGGGCCGCCTCGGCGCCGGCCGGGGCGTCGGACGCTTCCTGTTCATCGCGCTGGGCACCGGCATCGCCGGCGCCATCGGCATCGACGGCCGGATCGAGGCCGGTGCCCACGGCTACGGCGGCGAGATCGGCCACGTCGTCGTCCGGCCGGGCGGCCCGCAGTGCGGCTGCGGCGCCCGGGGCTGCCTGGAGACCCTCGCCTCCGCCTCCGCCGTCTCCCGCGCCTGGGCCGAGGCCAGCGGGGACCCCGACGCCGACGCGGCATCCTGCGCCGTCGCGGTGGACGCCGGGGACGAGCGCGCGGCCGCGGTCTGGCAGCACGCGGTGGACGCCCTCGCCGACGGCATCGTGCTCGCCCAGAGCCTGCTCGACCCGTCCACGGTGATCGTCGGCGGCGGCCTCGCCGAGGCCGGCGACACCCTCTTCACGCCCCTGCGCGCGGCCGTCGGCGAGCGACTGACCTTCCAGATGCCCCCCGAAGTCGTACCCGCCATGCTCAAAGACACCGCCGCATCGCTCGGCGCGGGCCTGCTCGCCTGGGATCTGCTCTCCTTGGAGGTGACCGCGTGACCGCGCGGATTCAATCAGCGGCCCTGTCGCGGGGCACCGCCCTGTCCGGCGCCCGCCTCGTCCTGCCCGGCGGTGCCGTGGACGGGGACCGCCTCGCGATCGAGGGCACCCGCATCGCAGGCCTCGGCGGCGCCACCGAACCCGGCGACCTCGACCTCACCGGGTACACCGTCCTCCCCGGCTTCGTCGACCTGCACGTCCACGGCGGCGGCGG
>NZ_JBVINN010000026.1:0-126441 GCF_055579305.1 Kitasatospora sp. NPDC032757
CGGCTCCACCGCGGCCTCCAGGGCGCCCGCTTCACCGCCACCGCCCTGAGCGGCGTCCGCCGCCGCGGCTGGGCCCAGTCGATCGGCGAGCGCGAACCGGGCGTGGCCTCGGTCGCCGCACCCGTCCGCGGCCCCTCCAACCGCGTGGTGGCCGCCGTCTCCGTCTCCGGCCCGATCGAACGCCTGACCCGCCACCCCGGCCCGCTGCACGCCCAGGCCATCATCGAAGCCGCCCGCCACCTCACCGAGGCCCTGCGCCGGACCTGACCACGGACCGAGCGCCGTCCGGCCGGCCGACCGGCTCCGCCGGCAGGCAGTCCGGCGCACCTCTGTGCCGGCGGCTGCGCTCGCGGCGGGCTCCGGCAGCCGCACTCGGGGTGGGCGGCCGGTCGGGGACACGGGACGGGGCCGGTTCCCCGCCCGTCGACAGGGGTCGGCCTACTTCGTCCGGGGCGGGAGGCGGAGGGTGAAGCGGGCGCCGCCGCGCGGGCTGGTGCCGACGTCGAGGGTGCCGCCGTGGGCCTGGGCGACCCAGGAGGCGATGGACAGCCCGAGTCCGGTGGAGCCGGAGCCGCTGTGGAAGCGCTGGAAGAGGGAGTCGGCCAGAGCCGGGGGGACGCCGGGGCCGGCGTCGTCGACGGTCACCGTTCCGTCGGCCGCCACGGTGACGTCGACCTCCGCGGGCAGGCCCGGGGCATGGCCGTGGAGGAGCGCGTTGCCGAGCAGGTTGGCCACCGCCCGCCGGAGCAGGTCGGGATCGGCGACCACGACGACCGGGTCGGTGTGGACGGTCACGCGGTGCTCGCCGGCCTCGATGTCGTCCACGACCACCTCGACGAGCTGGTCCAGGCGCAGTGGCTGGCTGGCCAGGGTGCCGACACCGGCCATCAGCCGGGCCCGGGTCAGCAGGCCGTCGATCAGGTCCCCCATCCGGGAGGCCAGGCGCACGGTCCGTTCGAGCGCGGCGGTGCGGTGCTCGTCGTCGCGCAGCGCGGTCTCCGCGAGGCCGCGGAGCGATGCGGTGGGTGTGCGCAGGTCGTGGGCCGCGTCGGCGAGGAACTCCTCCTGCTGCTGCAGCGCCGTCAGCGCCGGCCGGATCGCCCGCCCGGAGAGCAGGTGCCCGGCCACCGCGGACAGCGCAACCAGGACCGCACAGCCGGCCACCAGCAGCAGAGCCAGCTTGCGGTGCGCAGCCCGGTCAGCGGTGGTGTCATCGGCTGCGACCACTGCACCGGCCGTCGACTGGCCGTCGGCTCCCGCGTAGGGCTCGGCGAGGAGCCGGATCCGGTGGCCGTTGTCGCTGCGCGCGTCGGCCACGACGGCCGATCCCTCGCGCATGGCTTCCGCGGCCACCGATTCCAGGTCCTCGGGGTGGGCCCGAACGCAGGGCTTGCGCGGGGTGTAGGCGACGGTGGGCCGGTCGGCCGTGCCGGTCACCACGGTCACCGGCGGGCAGTCGGTCTCCATCCCGTCCTGAAGGGCCTGCGCGTCGAACTGGCCGTCGTCGTCGAAGCCCAGGAGCAGGATCGCCTGGCTGGTCTGCAGGGTGAGCGCGTCGTCGAGCCGGTCGCTCCAGGCGTTGTCGTCGGTGCGGATGGCGAACGCCGCCAGCCCGATCAGTCCGATCGCGCTGGTGAGAGCGAACAGTGCGGTGAGTCGTCTGCGCAGCCGCCGGATCCGGGCCGCGGCCGTCATCACCGTCCGCCGCCGGCGCCGCCGGGCGGTGCCAGCCGGTAGCCCACCCCGCGGACCGTGTGGATCAGCGGCGGGTCGCCGAGCTTGCGGCGCAGCTGGGAGACCAGCACCTCGACGACGTTGGAGTTCGGCTCGGTCATCTCGTCCCAGCACTTCTCGATCAGGTCGGCGCGGGGCACCGCCTGGTCCGCCCGGGCCGCGAGCAGCTCCAGTACGGCGAACTCCTTGCGGGTGAGCATCAGCAGCACGCCGTCCCGGTGCACCTGGCGGCGGGCGGTGTCGATCTCCAGGTCGGCGAACCGCTGCACCGGGGGCCGGACGGTGGCCGCCCGTCGGCACAGACTGTGCACCCGGGCCGCCAGCTCGGGCACCGCGAACGGCTTGACCAGGTAGTCGTCGCCGCCGACGGCGAACCCCTCGACCCGGTCGGCGACCGTGTCCCGGGCTGTGAGGAACAGCACCGGGACGGTCCGCCCCGCCCGGCGCAGCTCGCGCACGAAGTCGACGGCGTCCCCGGAGGGCAGCATCCGGTCGAACACCGCGCAGTCGTACTCGGTGACGAACAGCGCCTCGTCCGCGGCCGGCAGATCGGCCACCTCGTCGACCGCCAGCCCCTCGCTGCGCAGCGCCGCGGCCACCGCGAACCGCAGGTCATCGTCGTCTTCGGCCACCAGTACTCGCACGGCGGCCAGGATAGCCCGATGTGCGGCCGGGGCCGCCCTCATCAAATCCTCAGCTTCGCCCGGCCATCATCTGTGAGGTCACAGCGGAGCGAACCGGCAGGAGCCGAACAGCGCGGCCGTTCGCCCGGGAGATCCGTCGGCGGACCGGCACGCGGCGCCGTGAGACATCCCCGGGCGCGATCCCCCACGCGCCCGGGGACCGCTGTACCGGCCGGCGGGCGGAGCCCTCGGCCCGGCCGCCCCGGGCCACCGGGGTGGTGCCGGTCCCGCCGACCACCGACCACCGCGGCCCGCCGTACGCAACAACCCTGCCGATTCACTCTGGAGCACCCCCATGAACCACCCGACGAGCAAGCGTGCCGGCCTGATCCTGGCCCTGGCCGCACTCGGCGTGACGGCACTTGCCGGATGCATCCCGGCGTACGGGGACACGGCTGAGGAGGGCGCCGGCACGGCGCCGACCGATTCCGCGCAGCAGAGCGCCCTGCAGACCTTCTACCGGCAGAAGCCGTCCTGGACCACGTGCGGCGAACTGCAGTGCGCCACGTTGACCGTCCCGATGGACTACGCGCACCCGGAGACCGGCCGGACCTTCACCCTGCCGCTGGCCAGGTCCGTGGCGACGGACCCCGCCCAGCGCATGGGCTCCCTGGTCTTCAACCCCGGCGGACCGGGCGAATCCGGGGTCGAGCAGCTGAAGTCCGGCGGCCTCTCCTCCTTCAGCGAACGGGCGCGCGCCCGCTTCGACATCGTCGGCTTCGACCCCCGGGGCGTGGCCGGCAGCAAGCCGGCCGTCGACTGCGGCTCCCCCGGTTCCGCCGACCAGGACCAGCCCGAATCCGACACCGCCCCGACGAGTGCGTATCCGAAGACCGCCGCCGAACGCAGCGCCGCGCTCGCGGACGCCGAGAAGCAGGTCGCCGCCTGCAAGGCCCGCAGCGGAGCCATCCTGCCGCACGTCGGGACGCTGGACGCGGCCCGCGACATGGACGTGCTGCGTGCGGCCCTCGGCGACGAGAAGCTCAGCTACCTCGGCTGGTCCTACGGCACCTACCTCGGCACCGTCTACGGCGAGCTGTTCCCGCACCGGGTCCGCGCGCTCGTCCTCGACGGCGCGGTCGACCCCTCACTCGGGTGGTCCGAGGCCGCCCTCCAGCAGGGCGGAGCCTTCCGGAAGTCGGTGGACGACTACGCCCGGCAGTGCGCCACCGTGGTCCACGACGCCTGCCCCGCCACCACCCCGGACGGCATCCAGAAGGTGATCGCCGACCTGCACCGGCGGACGGCCAGGCACCCGCTGCCCATCAAGGGCACCACCGAGCGGCTCGACCAGAACATGCTGCTCACCGCCCTCACCAAGTCGATGTACTCGCCCGAGTCCCAGTGGCAGGACCTGTCCGAGGCACTGCGCGCCGCGCGGGGCGGCGACGGGACGAAACTCGCCGAGATCGCCGGCCCCGGCATATCCGGCCAGAACGACGGCGCCGGCTCCGGGTCCGAACCGGGCGGCTCCGGCGAGCGGGCCCCCGACAACTCCGCCGTCGCCATCACCGCCGTCAACTGCCTCGACCAGCCGCACCCCAGGGACCCGCAGCCCTACTGGGACCTGATGGAGCGCGCCGACCGGGAGGCCGGAGTCTTCGGCACCTCCGCCGTGCTCGCCGAACTCACCTGCAAGGACTGGCCGGCCGGACAGCAGCAGCCGCACCGCGTGAACGCCGAGGGCCTGCCCCCGGTCCTCGTCGTCGGCACCACCGGCGACCCGGCCACGCCCTACCCGTGGTCGCAAGGCCTCGCGGCCCAACTGCCCGGCGGCATGCTGCTCACCTTCAAGGGGCCCGGCCACACCGCCTACGGCCGCAGCAATGCCTGCGTCACCGATGCCGTCGACGCCTACCTCGTCGACCTGAAGCCGGTTCCGAGCGGGACGACCTGCTGAACGGCCGGGACTCCCCCGCGCCGCCCCGCCCCCGCCCCCAGCTCGCCCTACTGGAGACCTTCCACGTGCCCGTCGACATGTCCCCGGACTCCTTGACCACGTCACCGCCCTTCCAGCCGCTGCAGCCCGACGACCCGGGTGACGTCGGCGGCTACCGGCTGCACGCCCGGCTCGGGGCGGGCGGCATGGGGCGGGTCTACCTGTCCTACACCCCCGGTGGCCGGCCGGTGGCCCTCAAGACGGTCCGGCCGGAGTTCGCGCAGGACACCGAGTTCCGGTGGCGCTTCGCACAGGAGGTGGCCAACGCCCGGCGGATCCACGGGCTGTACACCGCCCAGGTGATCGACTCCGGCGCGGACGCCGACGTGCCCTGGCTGGCCACCGCGTACGTTCCGGGCCCGTCGCTGCAACAGGTGGTCCGGGAACACGGCGCACTGCCGGTGCGCACGGTCCTGCTGCTGATGGGCGGGATCGCGGAGGCCCTGCAGGCGATCCACGGCGCCGCGGTGGTGCACCGGGACCTCAAGCCCGCCAACGTGCTGATCGCGGCCGACGGTCCGCGCGTGATCGACTTCGGCATCGCCCGCGCGGCCGACGCCGTCGCGCTGACCGGCACCGGTTTCCGGATCGGTTCGCCTTCCTTCATGGCGCCCGAGCAGGCGCTGGGCCGGCCGGTCACGCCCGCGACGGACGTCTTCGCGCTGGGCTCGCTGGCGGCGTACGCCGCCGGCGGCACCCAGCCGTTCGGCGAGGGACCGGAGACCGCGGTGCTCTACCGGGTGGTGAACGAGCAGCCGGACCTCGGCCGCGTCCCGGGCGGCCTGCACGCGCTGCTGCTGCGCTGCCTGGCCAAGCAACCCGAGGACCGGCCCACACCCGCCGAGATCATCGAGGCCGCCCGCAACCACCCCGCCGTGGGCGGCGCGCTGCGCTTCGCCGACGACTGGCTGCCCACGCGGGTCACCGGCGACATCACCCGCCGCTCCGACCTGCCGCAGGACCCGGCGCAGGGCCTCCCGCAGGACCTGCCCACCGTGATCTCCCCCGACATCGTCGCCGTCCAGGCCCCGCCCGGCTCGTACGGCGCTGCGCAGCCCCTGCCCGAGGCGCCGACCGCTCTGCTTCCGCCCCCGCCGCCGACCGTCGTCGCTCCCGCGGCACCCGCGGTGGGCAGACCCCGCCGCAAGGGCGTGACCTGGAAGACGGTGCTGCTGTCGACGGCGCTGGTGGTGGCTCTCGGCGGCACGGTCGGCGGCGTGGTCCTGTCCGACAAGCTCGACCGGGTCCTCGCCGCCACGGGATCGGCCGACGACAGCCCGACGGCCCGTGACACCGGCCCGGACACATCGGCACCGGTGGCCGACGGCCCGACGACCGCCAACCCGGCCACGTACACCGCGGTCTACACCGGTGCGGACCTGACCGCCCCCGACGAGTCCTACGACTTCGACATCGAGACCGGCAGGCTGATCCCCGCAGAGTCCACCCAGTGGTCCGTGGGGCACAACGCCAACGAGTTCCTGATCCCGACAGGAAGCGACGCCGCCATCGCCCCGGGCGGCCGGCCCACCCCGACCGAGTGCTCGGCGGCCATCGACCGGCAGCCGGCGACGGCTCTCGGCTTCGGCGACCTGCCCGCCGGACGAGCCTTCTGCCTACGCGCTCGCAGCACCCACGACATCGCGATCGTGCGGGTCGTCTCCGTGACCCCCAACGGCCCGGTGAAGATCTCGATGGACCACTTCCGCAGCGACGGCTGACCCGTCGGCGCGGGCGGAGGGCGCGCGCCGGAGAAGGTCCGAGCGAGACGATCCACGCAGCACGACCGCGACGCCCACCACCGGCATCGCCACGCCGCGCCCGGGCCCGTCCGACGGACCTCCTCGATGACGCGGCTCCTCACCCGGGCCGGTGCACGCGTCGTTCACTGCAGGATGTCCGGGTGGACGCCCGCGTACAGGTTGGCCGCGGTGATGAAGCCGATCATGAGGTCGGTGACCACCCTGAGCCACGGCTTCTGCCGGTCGATCCGCCCCGGGTCACCGATGATCAGTACCGCCAGCAGCGTGAACATGACCGCCGGAACCACCCGGGCCGGGTCCAGCCGGTGCGACGCGGGCAGCGCCACATGGAGCATCGCGGCAGTCGCGATCGCCATCGCCACCGGCCATCAGCGCTCGCCGCGCGCGTCGGCCTGATCGAGTGTCACCGGCGGCGGACCGGCCGCCCCGGGGCTTGATGCCATACCCCATTGTCACGAACCCGGTTGCGTGGACCTCGGACGGCACACCCGTGTCCGTCGTTCGTTCCGTTCACCGAAGGAAGCGGGCCGGCCCGACCCCGCACGAGCCCGGCCGTCCGGCTCCGGGAATCAACGTGCGGAGCGAATCCGCCGGAGCCGAACTCGGCGGGGCCACCGGCCGAACCGCCGCGAAGACCGTGGAGCCTTTCGGACACCCCGTCATGACCTCCCCGGGCGCTGTGCACAGCCATGGGTTCGCCTCGCATTGCGCCGACGAATTTGCATTGAGCATGACAGGCACCCGGACACAGTTCACCCTGAACAGAGATCGTGCAGGAATCAACATTTCCGGAGAAATTCGATCTTGTCCCGGGCCATACGCATCTTTGTTGTGACCTTTGCCACAGCCTGACCTGCAGTCACGTTCACGAACGCGGGCCTTTATGGCCGGATCATTGCGCAGTGGCCAAATCCAATCTGACACTTCATCAGACATTCTGCTTTGATGGCAATATGTGTGCGGCCGTACCACCTCTCTGACCTTCTGCACACTGAACGTGTACTCGATGACGAATGGCTCAACTTTGCGCAGCAACCGTTCGGGTCGCAACGAAGCGACCACGCGGCCTCGCCTCGCAGGCGAAAATCTCACCCTCCAGGAGTTCTCGCGGCTCGCCGGCAACGTCGGCGGCTATCCCTACGTGAAAATCGTGCTCGACCGCACCGATTCGGTGCTCCACTTCATCGACAGTGCGGACGGCACGCTCCACGTCCGCTACATCGCGTCCGAGATACTCGGCATGTCGATAGAAGAGCTGGCCCGCGATCTCGATTCGTTCAACGACGAGGTCTACCGGAATCCCGACCGCCGCTTCTATCTCGGCACCCTCGCCCTGCACACCCGGCGCGGCGCCGCCGGCGGCCGAGCGGCCGACACCTTCATGTCGTTGGAGACCGTCGACGTCGACACCATGTCCCAGGACATGCTGCGGTCCTTCTACCACCGGGTGCGCGACCACATTGACCCGTCGCTGCCGCTGGTCCTCAAACCGGCCAACCACCGGCAGGAGGGTTACGTCGCCCGGATCCCCGAGACCGAGATACCGCGCGTCCTGTCCCACGAGCTCTACTCCACGGCCTCCTTCGTGCCGTTGAACCCCGGGGCGGCCCACGGGCGGCTGCGGGTGTTCCGCTCCGAGGAGGAGTACCGGGCCAGTCCCGAACCGCTGGAGTGGCACGACATCGTGGCGATGCCCCGGGTGCCCGAGGACATCCCCCGGGTGTCCGGCATCATCCACACCGAGCACACCACCCCGCTCTCCCACATCAACGTGATGGCCGCCGGATGGCGGATCCCCAACGCGGTCGGCATCGGAGCCGCCGACCGGATCGCCCGCGCCGGGCTGGACGGCCGCTGGATCCACTACCGGGTCGATGCCGACGGATCCGACCTCCTCCTCGAAGCCGCGCAGCCGCGACGCGACGGCGTTCGGCCGACGCCGCCGCCGCCGGCCGAACGCATCACCGTGGACCGGCCCGACCTCTCGGCCAGCCCGATCACCCCCCTGTCCGAACTGCGCGCGGGCGACCACGTCCGGTTCGGCACCAAGGCCGCGAACCTCGGTGAAGTCATCCACCTGCTGCAGCACGGCTCACCCCGCTGGCTCGGCTACTACCGCGTCCCCCGGCCGCCCCGGGACAATCTGCTGCACTACCTGGCCCGGCAACTCGACATCCCCGGGGGCACGGACGACGAACTGACCACCGCCGTGCAGCTCCTGGTGAAGGAGCACGCCCAGGTGCCGCGCGGGATCGTGCTGCCGTTCTCCCTCCAACAGCGCTTCCTGGACTCCTCGGCGGAGCTCCGAGCCGCCGTCGACCGGCTCGACTCCGCAGGTGCGGACGGTACTTCCCGGATCGAGCACCTCTGTCGCGAGGCGCAGCAGCTGATCCGCGCCACCCCGCTGCCCGGTCCGATCCGGACCGAGATCGACCGGGCGATCGACCGGCACCTGTACGGCGCACCCGTCCAGGTCGTCCGCTCCTCCTCCAACGCCGAGGACCTGCCCGGCTTCTCGGCCGCCGGACTCTACGAGTCGGTGGCTCACGTCAGCGGCGCCGACGCCGTCCTCGACGCGGTCCGGGAGGTCTGGGCCTCGCTGTTCTCGCCACGGGCCGTACTGCTGCGCCACCAGGCGGGCATCCCCATGGACCACTGCCGCATGGGCGTGATCGTCCAGGAGCAGGTCGGCGCCACCACCGGCGGCGTCCTGGTCACCTGCAACCCGCTGAGCCCGCAGGACTTCCGCAACGTCTACCTCAACATCTCACCGCACTCGGTGACCGAGGTGGTCTCCGGGCAGGGCGCCCCGCTCCAGTACCTGTGCAACACCGTGGAGGGCGGCAGCCGCACGGTCTCGCTGGGCACCGCCACCGCCGATCTGGACTCCGCGACCAAGGACCTCCTGGGCCGACTGGCGCTGATCAGCCGGCTGCTGCAGTCGCACTTCTCACCCGACGAGAGCTACGCCGCCCCGGTCGACATCGAGTGGGCGATCGAGGGCGGCCGGGTCAGCCTGCTGCAGCTGCGCCCCTTCCGCGTCGCCGGCTGAAGCGCGCCGGCCGACGTCCGCGAGGACAGTGAACTTCCGTCAGGAGAAAGCACGTTGAACAGGATTCTGTACGTCTACGTCAAGGGCGGGGCCCCGCTGGAGTACGCCTTCCCGCGCATCGCCGCCTGCGGGGAGCTGCACGTGCTCGCACTGGCTCCGCTGCCAACGACCGCCGAGGAGGTGTGGCGGCCCAGCTGTACCGGCATCGAGCTGCTCCCCGACGCGCCGCGCGGCGAGGAACTGGTCGAGCTGATCGTGGAGCACGCGAAGGCCATCGGGGCGGACGCGGTGCTGACGCTCTCGGAGTTCGCCGTGCTGGCCGTCGCGCACGCCGCGCGTCGGCTCGGCCTGGCCGGTGCCGGCCCGGGGATCATCCGCGCCAGGGACAAGCGGCTGATGCGGGAGGCGTGGGCCGCCGCCGGGGTGCCGATACCCCGGTTCCGCCGGGTCGACAGCCTCGCGGACCTGGACGCCGCGCTGGCCGAGTTCACACCCCCGCTGCTGCTCAAGCCGGCCTGGGGCGCCGGGTCGGTCGCCCAGATCGTCCTGGACTCGGCCGGGGACGCCGCCCCGGCGTGGAGCGAGATCGAGCGCGGACTCCAGGCCGGCAGCCGGGTCGGCATGAACGAGCTCTACGCCGCGGACACCGACCGGGACCGGCTGGTCGAGGAGATCGCCCTGGGCTCCACCGAGGGCTGGTACCCGGAACCCGGCTACGGCGACTACGTGAGCGTGGAGGGGATCGTCGCGGACGGTGTGTACCGTCCGCTGGCCATCACCGCCAAACTGCCGACCGTGCCGTCCTTCGTCGAGGTGGCCAGCACCTCGCCCTCCGTCATGCCCGTGCCGCTGCAGCGCCGGATCGAGGAGGTGTCGAGGCAGGCCGTCGACGCGCTCGGCCTGGAGAACTGCGGCACCCACACCGAGTTCAAGCTGATGGAGAACGGCGAGTTGGTGGTCATCGAGACCGCCGCCCGGTTCGGCGGCCTGCTGACGACCAGGCAGGTCCACGAGGTGTTCGGGCTCGACCCGATCGGCATGCTGGTCCGGCAGCTGCTGGGCGAGCGGGTCGACTACCCCGAGGCCATGCTCACCGACGGCGCGCGGGCCGCCGCGTCGGTGGCCGTCGTCCCGGCCGACGCGGCCGGAGTGCCCTGGCGGAGCAGGCCCGTCTGGAACCCGCAGGCCGTGGACTGGCAGAGCCTGCTGTCACCGGGCAGCACCATCGAGGACGTACCCGCCTTCGCCATGCCGGCGGGACAGCGGGTGCCCGCATTCGACCCCGCCGCGGGGTCGCGCAACTGGCTCGGGGTGTACCTGCTGAGCGCCGCCGACGCCGCCACCCTGCGCCGTGACTGCAACGCCGTGCTGAACGGTCTGGAAGCCGCCCTGCACCGGGCCGCCGGCTGATACCGCCGGTCGATCACCGAGGTACTTTCATGCGTGTACTGTTCGCCGGCGCCCCCGGCGTCGGCCATCTCTTCCCCCTGGTCCCGCTGGCCCGAGCCATGCGCGACCTGGGCCATGTGGTCGCGATCGCCTCGATGGACGGCGGCGAGCCGGTCGCCGCGTGCGGGCTGCCGTACCTGCCCCTCGCCCCCGGGGTGGACTGGCGCAAGGAGATCCGGGAGGCCGGCCGCACCCGGCGGCCCGACCTGATGCGGCGGGTGGTCGAGACCGATGCGGCCGACCGCGAGGCCTTCGTCCCGCTGGCCGCCCACGTCAACAGCGCGGTGGCCGACGCGACCGTCGAACTCGCCGCGCGGTGGCGACCCGATCTGGTGGTGTACGAGTACCTGTTCCCGGTGGCACTGCTCGCGGCGACCAGGCTGGGCGTGCCCGCGGTCCAGCACGACCTGGGATTCGTCCGCACCCCCCGGCTGCGCGCGCTGATGCTGGCGGAGATGGCGGAGACCTTCGCCCGGCACGGAATCGACCGGCTGCCGGAGCCGGTGGACACCGTCGACCTCGCGCCGCCGAGCATGGTCCGGGGAGAACGCTACGGCTGCTCGATGCGGCCCGTCGCCTACAACGGCGAAGGCGCGCTCCCCGAGCCCCTGGCCGCGCCCGCCCGTCGTCCGCGCGTGGCGGTGACCCTGGGCACGGTACCGCCCAGGACGGACGGCCTGACCAGGATCGAGCGGGTGATCACGGCGGCCGCCGACGTCCACGCGGACTTCGTGCTGGCCACCGGCGAGCTCGACCTCAGTACGCTCGGCACACTGCCGGACAACGTCCGCTCGTACGGCTGGGTGCCGTGGCGGGCGCTGCTGGGCACCTGCGCGGCCGCGATCCACCACGGCGGCAGCGGTACCGCGCTCGCCGCGCTGGACGCGGGCATCCCGCAGCTCGCGCTGCCCGACGGGTCCGACCGCTTCGTCAACGCGGACGCGGTGCGCGAGCGGGGAGCCGGACTCAGCGCAGGCGCCGAGGAGATCGGGCCGGCGCTGCTGGACCGGTTGCTCACCGACGACGCGCTGGCCCGGGCCGCGCGCGAGGTCAGCGGGGAGATCTCCGCGATGCCCGGCCCGACCGCGCTGGCGGCGCGGCTCTGCGACAGCGCCGGTGGCCGGGCCGGCTGAACCCGGGCTCGCGGCCGCTCGGGGTGGGCCGGACGTCCGGTACGAAGCCCGGTGTCATGCGACCACCGGCCGCGCGGCCGGGCCGGGTCTCAGGTCAGGAACCGCACGGTGGTCGACACGAAGCTGTCGGCGTCGTCCAGCCAGGGGTAGTGGCCCGCGCCGGGCTGGGCGACGAACTCGGCGCGCGGGAACAGCGCGGCGAAGCGGGACAGCAGGTGCGGGGGCGAGGCCAGGTCGAACTCCCCGGCGAGGACCAGGACCGGCGTGTCGAGCGAGGCGAGCGCCGCCCGGGTGGCATCCGGGTCGAAGGCACCCTCGGATCCGAAGACCTCCGCCGCCGCCGCGTTCCACTGGGCCTCCTCGGCCGCCCGGTGGGCGCGCGCCGTCTCGTCCCAACGGCCGTAGAGGAACGGCGCGATGGCCACCCAGTCATCGGCCTCGGCCCGGCCGGCGTCGATGGCGTCGAATGCCGCCGACGCCGTCGCGTACCAGGGCTCGTCCCCGCGGAGCCGCCCGACCTCGCGCCGGTCCTCGCCGGTGACCTCCAGGCCGACGGCGGCGGTGCCGGGCGTGACGAGGACGAGCCGGCCGACGCGGTGCGGGTACTGCTCCGCGTATCGCACGGCAAGGTTGGCGGCGGCGGAGTGCGCGAGCAGGTCGATCCGGTCCAGGCCGAGGTGTTCGCGCAGCACCTCGACGTCGCCGACCAGACGGTCGCAGCGGTAGGAGGCGAGGTCCTCCGGTGTCGCGGACAGCCCGGCGCCGCGCTGGTCGGCCACGACCAGCCGCCGGTGCGCGGGGAGGCCTCCGAGGTCGCCGAGGTAGACGGAATCCCGCATCGGTCCGCCCGGCAGGCAGACCACGGGGGTGCCGGTGCCCTCCCCGAGGACACGGTAGGCGAGCTCGGTGCCGTCAGGCGCTATGAGAGTAGGCATGGTGATCCCAGCAGGTGTGCGGTGTCATCGTGGAGTTGAAGCGGTGCGGAGCGCCGGACGGGCCGCCGCGCGCGACGTCGCCGCGACTGTGCCGGCCCGTCCGACGCAGCCGGATCCACCGAGCATGAGAAGTCGCATGTGAGCCACTGTCCCCACCGCGTGCCGGTTGGTCCACCCCCATCTGCCGTCAGCGGAATCGCCGTCAGCTGAACCCCGACGGGCGGTGCCCGGCGAGCGTTGTCCGACCCGAGTCGGCGGACGCTCCCCCAGCCCGACGGCCGAGCCCGCCGGGGCCCGCACCGCGCGAGGTACTCGTCGCCGGCGCACAACCCCAACGCGTGCTACTCCAGCAGCTTTCGGTCCGTCGAATAGCTTGTGGATGCCGTCTGACGGCACCCAGCGGCCATGCGGGACAACGACCGGAGGAGCCACAATGCCCAGGGAGGCGCCCTACCTTGCCGTGAGTGACGCGTTGCGCGCACGCATCCACGCGGGAGAGTGGGAGGTCGGGGCGCGCCTGCCGTCGCGGATGAGGCTCGCCGAGGAGTACGGGGTCGGGCGGAACGTCACGCAGCGAGCGGTGGAACGCCTGATCGCCGAGGGCCTGTTGGAAGGACGCGCGGGTTCGGGGACGTACGTCGGTGTCGCGCGCGAGCGCCTGCCGGTGATCCGCTCCCGGCACCGCGAACACCGGGCCGGCTCCCCTCTCGCCACCTCGATGGACGAGAGGGGCAGGGCCGACGCCTGGGACACGCACAGCCTGGTGTGCGTCCCCGCCACCGAGGCCGTGGCCGAGCGGCTCGGCATCAGCCCCGGCGATCCCTGCGTCACCACCCACTACGAGTTCCTCGCCGGCGGTCAACCCGTCCAACTCTCCCGATCCTGGGAGCCGATGGCCATCACGGGCGGCACGCCGGTCGTGCTCCCCGAGTCCGGACCACTCGCCGGGAAGGGCGTGGTCCCACGCATGCACTCCATCGGCGTGGTGGCCCACACTGTGGTCGAGCGGCTCCGCCCGGCTCATGCCACTCGGGCGCAGGCACATCTCCTGGGGATCAGCCCAGGAGATCTGGTGCTCCGGATCGAGCGGACCATCTACGACACCGGCGGCCGCCCCGTGGAGACCGCCGACATCGTCATTCCGGACGGACGACGGGAAGTGGTCTACGAGTTCGGAGTCGACCACCCCTCGCCGCCGGATCCGGCGGGATACCGAACGACCTCCGATGGTCGGTGACCGCGTGCCCTCGGTCCTGCGTTCCGGACTCCTGCGCAACCCCGACTTCGGGCGTCTGTTGGCCACGACCGCAGCCGCTCAACTGGGCGACCGGATCATGTTCCTGGCGCTGCCGCTGGTCGCCGTCGCGGCCCTCGACGCCGATGAGCTCCACGTCGGACTGGTGACCGCGATGGTCACCACGGGCTCGCTCCTGGCCGGGCTGCCCGCCGGAGCGTGGGTGGACGGCCTGCCGAAGCGGACGGTCATGATCAGCACCGACCTCGTGCGGGCGCTGGCGCTCGCGACGATACCGATCGCATGGTGGGCCGGTCTCCTCACCATGGGCTGGCTCCTGGCGATCGCCCTGGTCCACGGGGCACTGACCGCCGTCGCCGATGCCGCCCACGTCAGCTTCCTCCCGCACCTGGTGGGTCGCGGCGACCTCGTCGAAGGGAACTCGAAGCTCTCGGCGGTGCGCTCGGTGACCAGCATCAGCGGCCCCATGGTGGCGGGGCCGCTGGTCGGTTGGACGGGCGCCCCTGCCGCGCTCCTGGCGAGCTCGTTGGGGATGGCCGTGTCCGGAATCCTCACGACCGGTATCCGGAAGCGCGAACGGAGGCTGGAACCCGCTGAACGGCCCCGGCTGCTCCGTGGCGTCAAAGAGGGCCTGGCGTTCGTTCTCACGGATCCCGTGCTCCGCGCGACCGTGTGGGGGGACGCGTTCTTCAATCTCTTCCTGGCCATGTACCAGGCCATGCTGCTGGTCCTCCTGCCCAGGGACATGGGCCTCGATTCCGCCGGCATCGGCCTCGTGCTGTCGGGGATGGGCTGCGGCGCCCTGGTGGGTGCGCTCTGCGCGAGGCCGCTGTCCGCGCGATTCGGGCCCGGTCCGGTCATCTGGCTCGCGCCCCTCGCCACATGCCCGCTGACAGCCCTGATGCCACTGGCCCGCCCCGGTTGGCCCGTCGCCGTGGCGGCGGCCGGGCTCGCGGCCCTCTCCCTGGGCGGAGTCGTCCGCGTCGTCGCCCAGTCGAGCGTCCAACAGGCGCTCACGCCGGTCCGGATGCTCGGCCGGATGAGCGCGACCACCCGGTTCCTTTCCGGCTGCGGTCTACCGCTGGGCGGAGTTCTGGGCGGAGCCGCAGGCGCCGCCCTGGGGGCGAGGGCCACCCTGTGGATCGGCGCGGTCGGCATGACGCTGAGCTTCGTCCCGAGCCTCGCGTCACCGCTTCGACGCATGCGCAGGGCGCCGAAGGAGAACGGCCCCGTGCGCCCCGGCCCACCCGACGCGCCGTCCCCGCGGCCGGCCCCGTCCACGGCAGCCGCCTTCGGAGAAACCGATGCCGGCGCCACCGGGTGAGGGCGCGCCGGCGCCACCTCCGGCCCTCACCATGCGCGATCGAACGCCGCCAGCAGACCGACGGCACGACCTGTCCGACCGCGAAGGTCCCGTCGAGGCGCTGCTCCTGGCGGACCGCACGCGCCGGGTATCCGGACGGGCTATTCGCGGGCGAGCATGGCCTGTGCCTCGGTTTCGAGGTCGATGTACGGCTCGCCGCTGACGTCGACGGCGATGCGGTGGAGGGTGGCGCCGGTGAAGGCCCAGGGGGCGGTGCCGGGGTAGTGGTCGGTGACGGCTTCGCCGCTGTCGCGGCCGATGGTGAGGCCTTCGCCGGCGAGGGTGAAGCGGCCGGGCTGGGTCTTGATGCGGCCTTCGCCGACCTTGTGGTCGCCGTGGTAGAGGCTGAGGATGCCGGTGGCGACGCCGGGCGAGGCCTCGCCGTCCTTGTCGAAGGCGGCGGCGAGGATGAGCTTCTCACCGGCCGGGAGGTCCTCGGTGGCGGTGATCAGCTGGTGGTCGGTACCGAGGAAGTTGTAGACGTAGTGGAGGCGGTTGTCGCGGACGAACAGGGCGTGCCCGCCGAAGCGGCCGCCGTGGGCGAACAGCACACCCGACGCTCCCGGGCCGGGGAGGTCCACGAGGGCACCGATCGCGTAGGAGCGGTTGCGGATGTTGACCGCGACCGCCTCGGGGACCTCGGAGCCGCCGGGCCGGTAGACGTAGCGGTTGCGGGGCGGGGTGAGCTGGGGGCGCGGGGTGGAGAGGATCTCCAGTGCGGACCGGTCGTCCAGGGGCAGCGCCTGGTTGACGCCGGCCTCGTAGAACCAGAGGCCGACCAGTTCGGTGAGGCGCTGCGGTTCCTGCTGGGCGAGGTCGTGGAGCTCGGAGCGGTCCTCCTCGGTGTGGTAGAGCTCCCAGGTGTCCTGGCTGTAGTTGCCCCAGCCGCTGATCGCGGGGTGGGTGGTGACGGCCTTCCAGCCCTGGTGCCAGATGCCGCGGGTGCCGAGCATCGAGTAGAACTGCGTCGTGCGGGCGGACGGCACGGCGGGCGCGTCGAAGGAGTAGCGCATGCTGACGCCCTGCAGCGGGACCTGGACGTGCCCGCGGACGGTCTCGGGCATCTCCACGCCGATGCAGTCCAGGACGGTGGGGACGATGTCGATGGCGTGGTGGTACTGGGTGCGGACCTCACCACGGGAGGCGATGCCGGCCGGCCAGGTGACGATGCACGGATCGCAGGTGCCGCCGTTGAAGGAGTACCGCTTCCACATCTTGAACGGTGTGTTGAAGGCCATCGCCCAGCCGTTGGGGTAGTGGCCGTAGGTCTCGATACCGCCGATCTTGTCGATCATGGCCATGTTGTCGTCGATGTCGTCGGCGACGTTGTTGAAGAACTTGTTCTCGTTGACCGAACCGTTCGGGCCGCCCTCACCGGACGCGCCGTTGTCGGAGACCACGACGAAGATCGTGTTGTCGAGCTGACCGATGTCCTCCAGGTAGGCGATGAGCCGGCCGACCTGGTCGTCGCAGTGCGAGAGGAACCCGGCGTACGCCTCGGCCATCCTCGCGAACAGGCGCCGCTCGTCCGCACTCAGCTCCGCCCAGGGCCGGGTGTAGTCCAGGGCCGGGAACGGCTCGCCACCCGGCCCGGTGCGGGTGTCCGGGGTGCCGATCGGGTTCAGCGGCGGCAGTTCGGTCGTGGCCGGGACCAGCCCCAGTTCCTTCTGGCGGGCCAGGATCTCCTCGCGCATCGCCTCGTAGCCGGCGTCGAAGCGGCCCCGGTAGCGGTCGATCCACTCCTTCGGCGCCTGGTGCGGGGCGTGCGCGCAACCCGGTGCGTAGTAGAGGAAGACCGGCCGCTCGGGGGCGACGGCCTTGACGTCGTCGAAGTACTGGATCGCCTTGTCCGTGATGTCGATGCCGAAGTGGTAGCCGTCCTCGGGGGTGGCGGGCTGCTCGACGGGGTGATTGTCGTGGACGAGGTCCGGGTACCACTGGCTGGTCTCGGCACCGAGGAAGCCGTAGAAGCGCTCGAATCCTCGCCCGAGCGGCCAACTGCGGCGGGTGGAGGCCAGGTTCATCTGGTCCTCGGGGCACAGGTGCCACTTGCCGGTGATGGCGGTGCTGTAGCCGCGCTCGACCAGGACCTCGGCGAGGGTCGCGCACTCGGGCGGGATGTTGCTGTTGGCGTTCGGGAATCCGATCGCGGCCTCGCTGATGCACGCCATGCCGTTGGTGGTGTGGTTGCGCCCGGTCAGAAGTGCGGAGCGGGTCGGCGAGCACAGTGCGGTGGTGTGCCACTGCGAATAACGCAGGCCCTGTGCGGCGAGCCGGTCGATGTTGGGGGTCTCGATCGGCCCGCCGTAACAGCTCATCGCGCCGAAACCGACGTCGTCCAGCACGACGTACACCAGGTTCGGCGCCCCCTCGGGGGCCTTCGGCTGCTCGTACGCCGACCAGTCCGGCACCGAGTCCCGCACGTCCAGGTTCACCACACCGCGAAACGCCCCGACCACCGCACACCACCTTCCGACACGGGCCACGCCACCGTGCCGGGCACAGGCCGCCGCTGCCCCATCCTCGAGCTGCGCCCGACCGCCCGCAGGCCGGGTCGTCCGACCGGATGAGTGGACGTCAGCGGATGACGCACCGGAAACCGAGGTGACAGGTCGCGGTGTCCTCGCTCTGCCCCTGCCGGGCGCGGGCCGGTACACGCAGGCAGTGGTTCCGCGCGCACAGGTGTTACCAGCCCCCATCACCCGTCGCGGCACCCCTCCGGCACCGACCCACCGCTTCGGCACCGACCCGCCAGGGGCCGCATGCGGCGGGCCGTCCGTCGGACTCGCCTGGTCAGCGACCGCCGGGGCGACCGCCGAGGGCGTCCCGGAGGAACTCGGTGATCTCCGCCCGTGCCGCCTCGGCCTGCGGCACGACGGCCGGCATGCTGACGAAGGCGTGCGTGGCCTCCGGGAACTCGGTCAGCCGCGTGGGCGTCCCGGCCGCGCGCAGGCGCTCGGCGTAGCGGCGGCCGTGGTCGGCCAGCGGGTCATGGGTCGGCACCACCACCAGCGCCGGGGCGAGCCCGGTGAGACTGCCGGCGTGCAGCGGCGACAGCGCACGGGGATCGGTTCCCGGGGGGACGGCGAGCCGGTGCACCAGCCGCAGTTGGGGAACGGTCAGGGTCGGGCTGTGGGCGTGCTCGGTGACCGAGGGGTGGTCGAACATCGCCCCGGTCACGTCCGCGACGGGGTTGACCAGCACCTGCGCCCGCAGTTGCAGGCCGGACTGCCTGGCGCGGATCGCGGCCAGGGCGGTGATCAGTGCGCCGCAGCTCTCGCCGAAGACGGCGGTGCGCGCCGGGTCGATGCCCCAGTCGGCGGCGTGCCGCACCAGGTGGTCGAGCGCGTCCCAGCCGTCGTCGGCGGCGGCCGACAGCGGAGTGTCCGGGGCGAGGAGGCGGTGCTCGACCGAGACGACGAGGGCCGGCAACCGGACGGCGAGACGGCTGTTGATCCAGTCGCTCTGCACCGCCGTGCCCACGAACCCGCCGCCGTGGACGTGGAGCACGAGGGGCAGGGCCGCCGCCCGGCCGGCGGAGCCGGCGCCGCGTTGGCGTACCGGCCGGTGGACCCGGACCGGCAGGCGGCGGCCGGGCAGCTCCAGCGACTGCCAGTCGATCGCGGCACCGGGGTCCGGCATCCCGGTGATCGCCCGCATCGCAGGCGACGCCCGCCTGCGGTTCTCCGCCTCGCGGTAGGCGGCCAGTTCCTCGGCAGTCATCGCCGCCCAGTCCGGCTCACCCCCCAACGCCTGCTGTCGCAACCCGCTGCCGCCCGCCGACGGCTGCCGCGCACCGCTGTCCCCGCTCATGCCTTCTCCTCCCCGGATGGTTCCGCTACCTTAGGTATCGATACCCAAGGTAGCGGAACTAGCTATGGTGAGGGAATGACTCGAACGCCTCCTCCCGCCCGACCGCCCGGACGCCCGCGCACCGGCGTCGACGCCGAGGTCTTCACCGCCACGCTGAGCACCGTCCGAGAACTCGGCTACGCGCGCGCCACGGTCGAGCGCATCGCCGCCGCGGCCGGCATCGCGAAGACGACGGTCTACCGCCGCTGGCCGTCGAAGGGCGCGCTGATCGTGGACTGCCTCCTCGACGCGTTCGGCCCGGTGCCGCTGCAGGAGGGCACCGACCGGGCCGAGCTCATGTCCTCGGTCATCCGCTGGATCGCGGCGAAGATCGGCGAGCCCGGGGTGGGCGACGCGTTCGCGGGCGTGTTCAGCGACGCCGTCAGCGACCCGGCCCTGCGCGAGATCCTCTCCGCACGGTTGCAGGACCCCTACCGCCTCGCCCTCCAGGACGCGCTCGACGAGCCGGAGAACAGGGTCCTGTTCTTCATCGATGCCGTCGTCGGGACCCTGCTCCACCGGATGGGCATGACCGGCGAACCGATGGTCGATGCCGATGTCGACGCCCTGGTCGCGATGGTGCTGCCGCACTTCGCCCGCGGCGTCGGTCCGACCTGACGGTGGATCGCCGGCCCCGGCAGCACAGACCGGTGCTGCGGCCGGCGCCGCCGGCGCCGGGCAGGGCTCGCAGGTCACACGAGGACGAGACGGACCTCGGCGCACGTACCCCCCGCTGCTCCCCGTCATCGACGATTCCTTCCACGAGAACAGGAGGCGCCATGTCGCGCTCCGAACCGCTGCCCCGCACCGTCCGCCTGCTGTTACTCGCGCGGGTCGTCAACCGGCTCGGGGCCTTCTCACTGCCCTTTCTCACCGTGCTGATCAGCACCGACCACGGCGCGAGCCTGACCGCCGCCGGGCTGGTCAGCGCCGTCTTCGGGCTCGCGACGATCCCCTCACGGCTGGCCGGGGGACATCTGGCCGACCGGATCGGCCGACGCACGACCATCGTGCTCGGACTCTGCGGATGCGCGGTCGCGCAGCTGGCGATCGCGGCCTCCGCGTCGCTCACCTGGGCGGTCGCCGGGGCGGTGCTGCTCGGGCTGGCCTTCGAGCTCTACGAGCCGCCGAGCCAGGCGATCATCGGCGAGTCCGTGCCGGAGCAGCAACGGGTGCGGGCCTTCAGCCTGTTCAGCGCCGCGCTCGCGGCGGGCGCCATGGGCGCAGGGCTGCTCGCCGCCCTCCTCGGCCGCTGGGACCTGCGCTGGCTCTTCGTCACCGACGCCGCCACCTGTCTGGCCTGCGCGCTGCTGATCCACCTGGCCCTCCCCCGCGACCGCCCGGCACCGCCCGCAACGGACCGGGACGGCACCGCCGTACGGCCGCTGCGCGACCGCGCCCTGCTGAGCGTCCTGGCCACCGGCACCGCCTACGCCCTGATCAACCAACAGGCCGTGATCGCCCTGCCGCTCGCACTCGCGCGGCAGGGCCTGCCCGCCGCCGACGCCGGGCTGTTGTTCACCGCCGCCGCGGCCACCACTGTGCTCGCCCAGCCGCTGATCCGCCTGCCCTGGGCGACCCGGCTCACCACCCCCGTCGCGCTCGCCCTCGCCCATCTCCTCCTGGCCGCGGGGCTGACCGGCCTCGCCCTCAGCCGCACCCTGCCGACGCTGCTCGCCTCGGCCGCCGTGAAGAGCCTCGGCGATCTGCTGGTCATGGGCCGCGTCTACGCGCTCGTCACCGACCTCGCACCACCCGGCGCAAGCGGCCGCTACCTGGCCGTCTTCGGTACCAGCTGGGGGATCGCCGCGACGCTCGCACCCGTCTTCGGCACCCAGCTGCTCGCCCACGCGGGGACGACCGCGCTGTGGTCCGCAATGGCCGCATTCTGCGTACTGCTCGCCGCACTGCACCTACGCGTGACACCGGAGTCTCCCCGGTCACCGCAACGTCGCGCGCCGGAGGACCGCGGGTCGACCACGCCAGTGGCTGCACCCGACCGGCGGCGCTGACCAACAGCGGAAAGGACCGCCACCCGGTACTCGCGGTCGGGCGGCGGGCGCCGCCGGGCGAGCGGCCGTGCCGTGACTGGAGGGCCCGCGCCCGACGGCTGCGCGACGTCGCGCAGCGCCGTCCGGACCTTTCGCGGTCCCCCTCGGTCCGGCGAGACCGTGCTCGGCGGACCGCCCCCGGCATCTGACCGGACACCGACCGCAACTGCCCTGTCTCATTCGACCTTGCTGCCGGGGGCTGCCCTGACCTGCGGAGACGCAAAGCCGGGTGCGACACCGGGACCTTGCCGTCACACGTGAATCCGTCGGCAGAGCGGGGGCGGCGGTCTCCCCTTCGTGCGAGGCTTGTGTCGGACTGTCCCGACATAGTCCGTACACGACAATGGGGTGAATGCGATGCCTCTTGAGGGCGAGTACGAGCCGAGTCCGGCGCAGTGGGTGCGCGAACAGGTCGAGCTGTATGAGAGTTCGGGTGGCACACAGGGCACGACGCTCTGGGACACGGGCCTGCCGGTCGTCATTGTCACGATGCGCGGCGCGAAGAGCGGCAGGATCCACAAGATTCCGCTGATGCGCGTGGAGCACGAGGGGCGGTACGCAGCGGTGGCCTCGAAGGGCGGCTTCCCGCGCCACCCGGCCTGGTACTTCAACCTCAAGGCCTACTCGCGGGTGGAGCTCCAGGACGGCCCGGAACGCCAGGACATGACGGCCCGTGAGCTCGCGGGGGACGAGAAGGCCCAGTGGTGGCAGCGCGCGGTCGCCGCGTATCCGCCGTACGCCGAATACCAGGAGAAGACCCACCGCGTGATTCCGGTCTTCGTACTCGAACCCGAGCACCTGGCCGCGCCGGCGAAGGCCCCGGCGCCGACGAGTCACTGAGCTTCGGATACCCGCGAGCCTCGGGCAGCACATCCGCGACGGCCGGTCCGAGGGCAACGCGGCCGGCCTGGTCGAGGACCTCCGTCAGCGGTTCATCGGGCCGGGAGCGTCCGACGCCGGAGTCGGCGCTCGGATCGGATGCAGGGTGCGCTTCCAGAACGGGTTTGTTCCTGCGCTGGAACTCCGCCTTCACGGCGGCCTGTTGGAGCGCGGTCTGGGTCGCGGCGAGATCGATGCGGGTGATCAGGACGCCGAGGGTGTTCGGTTCGCGGGTGGGCATGGGGGATCGTGGATCCGCTCCCACGGCCCGTACCGCTCGCGGACGCCGACGGCCGCACAGACCCCCTACGAAGGATTTCCGGGCGGAAGCTGAATCCTTTTCCCGGCTGGTGGCTCTTATGGTCGAACGGCTGGGAGGGCGCGGTGGAGGAGGTTCGGTAGCTGTGGGTCGTCGTCGGCACGGTGGCCGTTGCGGTGCCGGTGTGCAGGTGCGTGGCGGTCCTGCGGCTGCGCAGGGAGTCGAGTCGCCATGGCCGGCACCACGGCAAGGAAGTCGCGGCTGCAGTGCGTGCGCGCTGCCGTGCACGAGCACCTGAACACCCATCCCGAGGAGAACGCACCATGAACAGCACCTCCGACAGCGCATTGAGCCATGCCGAGCCCGAGATGTACGACGCCGCGTTCGCAGCAGGCGCCACGGCTACGGCGCTGTCGTAGGCGGCGCCCGCCGCCGTCCCACACCGTTGGCACCCGCGTGCGGGTGCCGCCCACATGCCGCCCCTGCTCCGCAATCGACCGACCACCGAGAGGCCCCTCATGATCCTTTCCCCACCTTCCTTCGCGTCCCGGGGAGTGCTGCTGGTGCACGGCGCATGGCACACCGGTCATGCTTGGGACGGCGTCGCGGCCGGGCTGCGGGCACGTGGTGTCGCCGTGGCCGTCGCCGAGCTGCACCGTGGGTCGCTGGCAGCCGACATAGCCGCGGCCGAGACCGCACTGGACCAGCTGCCCGAGGGCGGCCCCGCCATCGCGTGCGGTCATTCCTACGGCGGAGCCGTCATCACCGGCCTTCCGCCACAAAGGATCGACCACCTCGTGTACCTCGCCGCGATGATGCCCGACCGCGGCGAGACCGCCCTCGGCCTTCTCGCCGGTGCACCGGCCACCGACCTGGGGACCAGCATGATCGGTGACCCTGCCGGAACCACGACGATCGACCCGAAGGCTGCGGGAAGACTCTTCCATGCCCAACTCGGCGAAGAAGAACGTGCCCGCCACACCGCCGAGCTCGTCCCCCAGAGGATGGCCCCCGGCCATCAGCCGACGACCAGCGCCGCCTGGCACCAGCGGCCCAGCACCTACGTGATCTGCACCGAGGACCGCGTCATGCACCCAGACCTGCAACACCGGTTCGCCACACGCGCAACCCGTGCGATCACCTGGCAGAGCGACCACGGAGTCTTCGCGTCACACGAGGACGAGACCATCGGACTACTCCACCAACTGGCCACCGGAAGCCGCCTCGTCCCGGTCGGCTAGGGAGCGTTTCGAACGTGCCGTGGGAGGAACGGCGGCCGGGTGCGCCGGCCGACGGTGCTCCGACTGTGACACCTCGAGGTGTACTCCGTGGTTGCCGGCCTGTCCCTGCCCCGGATCGTGCGCGTCGGCCGCGGCGCCGCCGAGGAACTGGGCGACGTCGTCGCAGGACTGGGCCTGAACCGCCCCCTGCTCGTCACGGACGCGTTCCTGGTCGGGACCGGCGCGGCGGAGCGCCTGACGGCGACGCTGCTCCAGGCCGGGCTGAACCCACGACTGTTCGCCGACACCGTGCCCGACCCGACGACCGACTCGCCGGTCGCGGGCTTGGCGGCGCTGCACGAGCACCGGGCGGACTCGGTCACGGCCTCGCCCTCACCGCGATCGGCACCATCGGCCGCAATCTGCGCCGCGCCTACGCGGACGGCTCGGACGCCGGGGCCCGCGAGGCCATGATGCTGGAGCCCCGCCCGCCGGAAACCGTCGTCGGGGGGCGGGGCTCGGACCACGTACGGGTTGCGGCTATCCGAGGCCGCGAGCGTCCTGCTTCAGCGCGGTGTCCACGGTCAGCGCGGTCGCCACGACGAGGCTGAGCAGCGGGTCGGCGAGCGGGCGGTGGATCTGGAGCACGTAGTTGTCGGCCGTGGTGAACATCGTCTTCGCCAGGCCTTCCCAGGTCTTGGTGATCCGGGCGATCTCGGTGTCCGTCTCGTCGACGATGGAGAAGTTCCAGGCCCGCCAGTTCTCGGCCTTGACGGCGCCGACCTTCTGCCCGCCGACCTCCATCGCGAAATTGATCTTCCCGATGGCGTTCTGCTGAACGATCTGGCCGACCTCCTGGCCGTTCGGACGCTGCACGACCACCCGCGACTTGATGAGCTTCGCCGGGCGGGTCAGCAGCAGCACCGGGGTGCCCTGCGCGTCACGGATCTCCAGCTTGTGGGTCAGGTACTGGTCGATGGAGGAGAGCAGCCGTAGAACCTTGCGCAGAGCGCTCTGGCCGACCTGGACCACCGAGCCCAGCGCGGCCCCCTGCTGGTCGAAGACCGCGTACTCGTTGGTCAGCTCGATCAGCTTGGCCTTCTGGTTCACCACCAGGACCGGCTCGGAGAAGAGGGTGCCGCCGCCACCGGAGACCGGTCCGACGCCCGCCTGCTGCTGTACCTGGCGCTGCACCTTGGCGGAGTCGCCGACCGGAGCGGCCGGCTGCCCGGGGAAGCCGGGGGTGTTCGTGTTCTGGGACATGGCGGGCAGGCTAGGGTCAATCCTCCCCGGGTGGCCAGATCATTTGACCGGACCCGGTTCGCCCGGGCCCGCGGATTGTGCCCGTGACCTGCAAATTCGGCCGCTGCGAAAGCCAGTTGGCCGCCACCCGGGCGGCAACGATGTGTCTGATGTCACACCCGTGACGCCCGCCTCTGCGCCCGTCCCGTCGACCGCATGCGCCCGGCCCGGACCTGTCGCAGCAACAGCTCCCGGGCCGCGCCCACCGACCGACGAGGCGACAGCGCACCTACCTCGCACCGACCCCCTCCGAGTACGAAGCAAGCCAGACGAGCGCCAAGCCCTATGAGACATCAACCACTGCACTCCTCGAGTCCGATGGGCGGCGATCAGGTCGCGGTACCAGCCGTAGGAGGCCTTCGGGGTGCGGCGCTGCGTCTCGAAGTCACCCTGTCATCACTCCTGAATGTGCTGCGCAGCCGCGGGCTCGCTTCTCTTGGATCCGCGCCAACCTGAACGGAGTCTTCCGGGGGCGACCTCCACCCCACTTGCCGGCTGCCGCTCCGTCCCTTGCCCCGGCCGCTCCGCCGAGTCGTTGACAGGACCACAGGGTTTGGGCCGTCAGGACCGGCCGCGCACCGCCGAGTCCTCGTGCCGGCGGCAGCGGCCTTGCGCCGTCGGGGTGGCAGATCCACGGGAATGCGCCCGCGCGGGGTCCGGCGGGAACGCATCGCCCGAGCGTCCGCAGGACAACGAGAAGGGGCTGATTCATGAGCGCCCGCACAGGACAGCAGCACGGCGCCCCGCCCACAGGCCTGGCACGTAGCTGGAGCCAGGCGGCCGACACGCACCTGACACCGACCAAGCGGTCTCTCCTGGTGACCTGGACCGCCTTCGGTACGACCTTCGGCACCGTCCGGCTGATCACCCACGGCATCCGGGGCGGCTGGCTGCCATGGGGCAACGTGTCGGTGGGCGGGCGGCACCTGCACCACTACAACATCGGAATCGCGGCCCTGGCCGGCGTCGGCCTGGTCGCCGTACGCGGCGACGAGCGGGCCGTCCGGCATCCGCTGGTCGCCGCGGGTTACGGAGCCGGCACGGCCCTGATCGCGGACGAGCTCGCGCTGCTGCTGGACCTCCAGGACGTGTACTGGACCGAGGAGGGCCGGATCAGCGTGGACGTGGCCCTGGGAATCATGGCCGCGCTCGGCACGTACCTCACCGCGGCGCCCTTCTGGCACGAAATCGTCCGGATCACCCACGAGCACGCAAGGCGTCGCGGCGTCGCCCTCCTGGCGCGCTCGGTGCCCTACGACTGACGCTTGAGGAAGGGCCCGACAGCCCTTGTTGCGAACAGCGTGCCGGGCAGTTTGCGGCCCTCCAGCCTGAGGCCCTCGCGTGAATCCGCCAGGCCCGACCGGCCCCGACACTGTGACGACGGGACACCGAGCGTGATGCAGGACGCCCTGGCCGACGGACCCGAGCAGCTGGCCGGTGAAACCTCCGGCGCCCCGCGTGCCGACGACCAGGGCCAGGGCATGCTCGGAGGCCTCGGCCAGGACGGCCACCGGATGTCCGCGGACCACCTCGTGCCTGAGATCCACTTCTGGGTAGGGGTCCCGCCGCCCGGCGGGGCAGAAACGGCCCGAACGCTTATGACCGCGCGATGGGACCGCACTGCGACCACCGTCCGGCGGAAAACAAAAAGGCCGCCTCCGCATCTCTGCGAAAACGGCCCACGCCCTGAATAAACGCTGATCTGAACAACAGGATTTGCACCTGCGCCCCCGCCACCTCGGCGGTCCCTTTATGCCCCGACCAGAAGGCTGGGCTGGGATTTAGCGACCACGAGTCGCAGAATCAGGGCTCCTGCTCCGCTGATCTGCATATTTCAACTCCTCGCGATCGTCCTACCGGTAAGTTCTCCGGCACCTCCCAGGTTACTCCGGCAAAGCGCGTAACCGGGCCCGTCAGGTGCACGAATACCGTCGCGTGGGTTCACCGCCGCGGCCGCCCGTCCGATCGAGCCGCCCGGGACCGTACCGACCGTCATGCGGGTCGCCCGGCTACACCGTCCCCCCAACGGTCGTCGTACAGGAACCGCCGATCGCGGAGTCGGGCCCGCGGTCCTGCGGGAAGGCGCGCTTGCCACCGACGCCGGACGTGCGCTGGTGCCCGCGCACGAACGGGCGCAGGCTGAGAAGCGCACGGGTTACCAACCTCTGGTCAGGCCCGCTCGGACCAGCGTCCTCAGGGCCAGCCGAGCAGGGATCGGCAGCGGTGCACGGTGGTCCGCGCACGCGGCAAGCGAGCGGGGCACCCGAGACATCCCCGACCCTCACTGCGCAGAGACCGCACCTCCCCGCCCGCCGAATCGCCGGAGGTCTCCGATGACCGATACTCCCGTCTCCCGCCCGACCCACCCGATCGTGGTCGGCACGGATGGGTCAGCCCCAGCCCGGCAGGCCGTGATCTTCGCGCTCCGCGAGGCGCAGCTGCGTGGCACCGGCCTTCGGGCCGCCTGTGCATTCGAGTACACCCCGACCCAGTACTCGGGCTTCGAGCGGACGGCCGGCTCGGGCCCCGACAGCGGTCCCATCCCGCAGCAGCGCGATCTCGTCATGCAGTCCGTGGCCGACTCCATCAAGGAACTGCAGCTACAGCTCGGCGGCCCGCCGGTGGAAGTGGAGATCGTGTGTGAACGCGGACGTCCGGCGCAGGTCCTCCTCGAAGCAAGCAGGGACGCCTGCCTTCTCGTAGTCGGTTCCCGAGGATCGGGTGCCTGGGGACGCCTCACCCTTGGGTCAACCAGTACCGAGGTCGTCCACCACGCCCGCCTCCCGGTCGTCGTCGTCCCGATGGACGACGACACCACATCCTCCTGAACGTCGATTCCTCCGGCGGCCTCCCGGCCGAACACCGGAGGCAGAGCCGCGCCGAAGCGGCATCGGGGCCGACCGGTTGCAAGCTCCCACCCGGGGTCCAACCTTGTGTGCCCAACCCGATGGGCGGCAATCAGGTCGCGGTACCAGGCGTACGAGGCCTTCGCAGTGCGGCGCTGCGTCTCGAAGTCGACGTGGACCAGGCCGAAGCGCTGGTGGTAGCCCCTCGGCCCGTCGAACGGGCTGTCATTCCACGTTCCGGTGCTCGGCCAGGTCGTCGAGGAGGATGTCGGCGACCACCTCCTCGACCACCGCGGTTCGCAGTTCGGCCATGGAGTCGACGAGCGCCCGGTCCCACGGCGCGGGCGTGAGACGCCCCGGGCCGGGGCCTGCGGGAACCCTGGGCACGGCGGCCCGGTAGTCGTCGGATCCCATCCGCCAGGGGACGGCTCCCGTCCTGGCGAGGACGTGGGCCGCGATGCGGATGCCCTCGCCGTCGAAGTCGCCGTGGTAGCGCAGGGCTGCGCCGTCGTCGGCGAGTCGACGCAGCAGGCGGAGCACGGCGGTGTTGGGCCAGCCGGAGGTGCAGACCAACGGCGGACAGTGGTGACCGAAGCGCCGTAGGGCCAGGGCGAGCACACTGGGGTTCTCGGTGACGTGCACCGGCCCTGCCGGACCGGTGAATTCGCCGGGTGAGCGCAGTTGGGCGAGGGTGAGGCTGACGGGATGACCGGCTCCGGCGCAGATGCGGGAGACCCCGGCGACCGGGCCCTCTCCCCCAGGGCGAAGACCGACGGCGAGCACCGTGGCGGACAGTTCGTCGTCGGCCACCCCGGCCCGGCTCCAGAGGGCGCGGCGCCCCTCGGCGGCGTCCGGCATGTCAGTGCCGTACAGCACCGCCAGTGCGCGCAGGACGAGGGAGGACAGCCGAGTCCCGTCGTCGAGCGCGTGGGAGTCGCCGTCGAGGAGGCGGGCGGCGAGGACCGGCAGTGGCTCACCGCCGGCCGGGAGTGCGGAGAGGACGGTCAGCGCGGTGGTCAGCAGGGCGCGGGTCCGGTCGGGTGAGCCGTCGACGAGGCCGTTGGACCGCAGGTGGCCGACCCACTCCAGGAGAACGGGCTGGGCGGTGACCACCTCGTGGCCGGCCAGCCATCCCCACAGGGCGTCGCGTTGGCCGGTCTCGCGTTCACGCTCGGCAGCCCGGTCGTGGACAGGGCCGAGGATCGCGGCGACCACGTCCCGGAGGGGTCGGCCGCAGGTCTCCAGCACGGCGCGGTCGAGTCCGGCGAGCTGGATCGTCGGTTCGGCGCCGGGGAGCCGGTCGAGTCCGAGGAGGTCGGCCAACGCCTCGCGACCGGCATCGTCGAGGGGTCCGGACCGCACCCGGCTGACGGGGCGGCCCGCCGACAGGCGATCGTGGACGGCCGACCAGAGGGGTCGGAGTTCGGGGACGTCGAGAGGGTGGCGGCCCGTCATGCCGATCCGTCCGGGCCGGCTTCGTCGGGCAGCAGGTCGGTACCCGTCCAGGTGAAGCGGGCGCTGGTGACGGCGTCGTCGCCGTCGCCTCCGGTGATCAGCTGGTGGACGGCGATGCCGGAGAGCTCCCGGTAGGTGCACCACTCGTGGTCGGAGGTGAGCACCAGGTCGAGGTCGAGCGCCGCGAGGAGGCCGAAGACCTGCCCGCGGTTGACCGTGTCGACGCCGACGAAGACCTCGTCGAGCAGGATCAGCCTCGGGGACTCCGGCACCGCCTCGTAGTGGGCGGCCACGGCGGCGAACAGCGGTAGGTGGAGGGCGATGGCCTTCTCGCCGCCCGAGAGCGCGCCGTGGAGCTTCTTGGTGAGCAGTTGCCACCCGGAGCCATTGGCGCGGTCCAGCTTGACGACGAACTGGTGCCAGGCCGTGTAGTCGAGGACCTCGGCGAGCTGCTCCTCCCAAGTCGCCGCCGTGTTGCGGGTCTTGGCCTCCTCGATACGGCCTCGGAAGAAAGCGTGCAGGGCCTCTCGGTCGGCTTCGGTGATCCGGCCAGGGTCCTTGAGCAGCAGTTCACGGGCCGCCCGGGTACCGGCCGGCAGGTCGGGGTGGATCTGCCACACCAGACGGACGGCCACCCGCGAGGCGGTGCGGACCCGTTCGAGGTGGCCGTTCATCCGCTCGACGAGTTCACCGGCCTGGCGGATCCGGGAGGCGAGGTGGCGGCGGGTGTCACCGGTGAGGGTCCGGTCGAAGAGGCCGCGTTCGGCGGCCGTGATGTCGTCCCGGCTGCGGTCGCGGTCGCCGGTCAGGATGGCGAGGAGGCTGGTCGCACCGACCCGGATGCCGTCGATGGTGGCGGTGAGGATGTGGATGTCCTCTTCGGCTTCGAGTTCGAGGTCCACGCGACTGCTGAGGCTCTGGCGGGCTCGGTGCACGGCCTCGGAGAGACGGTTCAGGGAGTCGCCGAGGTTCCTGGTCCCGTGCGGCAGATTGGGCCAGGCGGCGGCCGTCTCGCGCGCCGCTTCGAGGGTGGCGCGGGTACCGTCCGCGGAGGTGAGGACGAAGCCGAGGCCCGCGTCCTCGGGGAACCCGAGGACGCACAGGCGCCGAAAGCTGCGGGCCGCCTCGTTGCGGGCCGCCACGGCGCCGTCGCGCAGGACCGCGTCCTGGGCCATGGTGGCGCCCAGCGCACCGATCCGGCCTTCGAGGGTGAGGAGTGTCGCGGTGCCGGTGTCGATCTCACGACGGGTCCGGTCGAGCGCGATCCGCAAGTCGCCGATCCGGGCGGCCACTTCACGATAGTCCTCGCCGACGGTACGTTCGACGGCCTGGAGCCCGGACCGGAGTCCGCGGGCGGTGGCCTCGGCGGCCTCGGCCTCGTCCAGGCTCTCGGCTGCTGCGACCCGGGACGCCTCGGCGTGGCCGCGGGCGGTGTCCCAGGCGTGCTGAGCAGCCGTCCAGGCGAGATGGGCGTCGAGCCAGACGTCCGCCAGTTCGCGCAGCGTGTCGACCGCCGTGGCAGTCGCGTCCAGGGCCGCGCGATCGGTCGGCAGGGCGTGCTCGGCAGAGGCGACGGCGAGCGCGCGCAGCGCGTCCGCGACCGCGTCCTCCTGCCGCGCGAGCCGTTCGACGGCCTCGCGCACGGTCTCCTCGCGGGCGCCCGCATCGGACTCGGACCGTTCCCAGGTGCGCCTGGCCTGCTCCACCTCCCGGTGGTGCGGCCGGGAGCGGAGGTCTGCGCCGAGGCGCGTCCGGCGGTCGGCGAGGGCCCGCAGCCGCGTCTCGAAGCCGGTGACGGTGGTGTCGGCCGCGGCCAGCTCGGCGGTGAGGTCCGCGATCCGCCGCTGCCTGGCGCGTTCCCGGGCCGCGGCACCGATGTGGCCGGCCTCCTCCTTGGCCCAGGAGCCGACCGCCGTCGCCAGCCGCCAGCTTCCGTCGGCCGCCACGGCGGCCGGGTGGCCCGCCGGGAGTGTGGGGCCGTAGGCGATGCCGGCCAGCAGCCGCTGTACCCGGCCAGGTGGCACCGGGCCGTCGGGTTCGGGGGAGAGGACATCGAGCAACGAGGGGCCAGGGACGGGCACGGCCGACGCCGGGTCGGCCAGGGTGTCGTGGCCGGCGACGACGAGGCCGCCGTCGGGGGTCATCCAGGCGTCGAGCAGGCCGGCCGCCTCCAGCGCCGCTTCGATGCCTGCCTGGGCGGCGGGCAGCACGTCCGGCCGGAAAGCCAGCAGGCGCCACAGTGGCGCTCCTGGCTGGACCGACCGGTCGGCCGTACGCGTGCGTGGCGGGACCGGCTGGAGGTCGGCCGCAGCCGCGGTGCGTTCCAGTTCCTCGACGACCTGGTCACGCCGGGCGCGGGCGTCGTCCCGGCCGGCGCGGGCGGTCGTCTCGTCGGCGGTGATGGAGCTCTCCGCTGCCCGGGCGGCGGCCTCGACCAGTGCGAGGACGTCGGTCTCGACAGCGGCACGGGAGGCGAGTTCCACTGCGTCGTCGATGGAGAGCTCGGTGCAATCGACCGTCGCCCACCGGTGCAGCAGGTCGGCGTGGGCGTCGACGGCGGTCTCGTAGGCGTGGGCGTTCCCCTCGCGTCGCGCGGTCGCGTCGGCCAGCCGTTCGCGCGCCGTGTCGAGGTGCTGCTCCGCCGTCGTCCGGTCCGCGGCGGAACGCTCATGGCGCTCGACGGCGGCACGGACCTCGGCGATCCGGCCGTGCCGCGAGACGACCGCACCGCGCAACAGGCGGCGTGCCCTGCGCCCCCGCTCCTCCGTGCCGCCGGACGGATCCGGTGCGGAGCCGAGCAGCGTCTGCACCTCGGTGCATACGGACTCCATGGCTGCTCGCCGGGCTGCGCCCCGCGTCTCCTCCCGGGCAGCACGGGTGTGTTCGGCCCGCTGCTCGGATCTCAGCCGCGCGTCGTCGGCACGCCTGGCGTCCTCGGTGGCCGCGTCGGCCTTCCGGCCGGCGGCGGCGCGGGCACGGTCGGCGGTCCGGGCGGCCTGGTCGGCCCTGCCGCGGAGTTGGTCGAGTTCCTGCCCCTGCCGGTAGACCTCGGAGCCGAGCAGTCCCTCGACGGCGCCGTCGAGTTCTTGTCGTCGGTGCTCGAGCTCCTGCTGCGCTCCCCTGCTCTCCTCGCGCCGGCGCAGGGCCGCGGCGTGCTCCTCCTCGCTCTCCCTGGCGATGCGGGTGAGATTGTCCATCTCGGTCGTCGCGGAGATCAGCGCCGCCGCCCCGGCACGCAGGACGCGCTGGGCGTAACCGCGTTGCTGGTTCGAGACGGCGGTGGCTGCGGCCACCTCGTCGTCCAGGGTCTTCAGGTGTTCGCGCTGGCGGTCGAGGCGTTCGAAGCCCTCGGCCAGTTCGGTGATCTCGCCCTGGCCGAGTGGGGGCAGGGCCCGTGAGAGCAGGGACGACAGCAGCGAGGGATCCAGGCGCTCGGAGAGCTTGGGGGTGCGGAGCTGGAGCAGTGCGGTGATCAGGGCGTCGTAGCGTTGCTCGCTCAGCCCGGGGAACAGCGTGCTACGGACCGTGTTGCGGTAGTCGGTCGGTGATCCGTGCAGCTCGCCCCGGTGTTGCAGGGTTTCGGCCAGGGCGGCGCGGGTGAGTGGCTGGCCCGCGTCGTTGACCAGGGAGAGACCGCCGGGGTGGTCGATCCGCGCACCGGTGGTGAAGTAGTCGACGGTGACACCGGTGGTGTGCACGCTGGCCTGGAGTCTGGCTCCGCAGGTGAAATGGACGGGGCTGCCGTCGTCGCGGACGAACTCCAGCCACACGTACCCGACACGGGTCTTGCCCGAGGTGCCCTCGCCCATCAGGTTCCAGTGCATGGTGCGCTCGGAGCCACCGAAGGTGGAGAGCCGGTTGGGGCGCAGGCTGGCATCGAACAGGAACGGCAGGAGCACCTCCAGTGCCTTGGACTTGCCGGTGCCGTTCTGCCCCCGCAGGAGCAATCGGCCCTGGTGGAAGGTGAAGGTCTCGTCGTAGTAGCGCCAGACGTTGAGGATGCCGGCTCTGGAGGGCTGCCATCGCACTGCTGCGGCCGCTGTCGGGAACGCCGAGCGCTGCGGTAGCTGTGTCACGGTCATCGGAAGTCTTCCCTGTTCGGTTCGGGGGACCGTCGGTCACGGTGGCCCGGTACCGTCCGGTACCGGAACGCCGCCGGCCGGGGAACGGTGCGGTCGCCGATCCGGCAGGCCAGACCGAAGTCCCCGAGGACGCGAACGGCATCGGCCGTGAGGCGTTGGGCGCCGTCCTCCGACTGGTAGCTCTTCGCCCACTGCGGGAAACGCCGCAGGAGTTCGTTCGCCTCGACGGTGAGCTGTTCCGGTGTCATCCCGTCCGGAGCAGCCGTCAGCGGATCCAGCAGAAGCAGCGCGGCGACGCGGGCCGTCGCAGAGTCGTCCGGGAAGCGACTGTCGGTGGCAATCCCGTCCGGGTCGACGAGCAGCAGGCCGTCGGCCCGCTCCTCCAGTACGAAGCCGCCCTGCTCGGCGGCGCGCCGCACGATCTGGCGCCCGGTCGGCGAGGTGAGGTAGGCCAGTTCGTCGGCGCCGAGCTCGTCGTGGTGGAGGACGGGATCGTCGAAGAGCCGGCGCAGCACCGAGTGCCGCAGCCGGAGGTTGCGCTGCGCGTCGGAGGCGTCGGTACCGCCGTACCGGCTCTCGCGCACGATCCCCCGCAGGAGCTCCTCGAAGCGCAGCGGTACGTCCTCCGCCGGCACGGCCAGCCGGGACGGCCCGACGGGCGCGGCAAGCAGTCTCATCAGCACGGTGGCGTCCACGCGGTAGAGGACCTTGGCCTTCGCCGAGTCGACGAAACTCTCTGTGGCGCCGTCCACGGTGAGGAGGGCGCCATGGGCCTCGAGAAGCTTGAGGACGTCCACGAAGGCCATCCGCTCGGACTTGCTCGCCGTGTCGAAGGACGGCAGTGCCTCGTCGGTGGCACAGGCCTGGACGACCCGGTCCGCGAGCAGGCCGACCGTCGTCACCGGGACCGGGAGCAGCTCGGCCGCCACGACGCACAGCAGGGTGTAGCGGCGACGGTCGAACGGAGCTTTGCCCGACCGCAGCCGGCGGGCGGGGCGCGAGGCGTCGGGGACCGCCCGGATCTTGAGCAGGCGCGCGTACCCCAGGCGCGGCTCCACCACCAGCTGCCAGCCACAGTGGTAGTCGAACCACTTCGTCAGCGGGTCCTGCCGGCGGCGGATCAGCTCGAAGGCCGGCGCGTCGCCGCGCTCGGTGATCAGCGGCCGCCCGAGGAGCAGTCTGATGCCCCGGGCGACGTCCTGCTTCTCGGCCAGGACCAGCTGGTTGGCCAGGGTGCTCATGCGCCCCTCCCGATGATGATCACGCTCCGGTCGCTCATGCGGTGTCCTCACGCGTGACCGCCCGCAGGGCGCCCGCGCTGCGGATCTCCACCAGGAAGTCGGGCCCCTCCAGACGACCGCGGGAGGTCCGCAGCACGGACCGCCCGCCGTCGGAAAGCGGCCGGAGCACGACCTCGACGCGGCCGTCGGAGGTGACCGTCCGGCGCGCTCCGCCGGCGTCCGGTCGTACCGCCAGCGCCCGGCCGAGCAGGTCGAGCAACCGCTCGAAGACGGCGTGGTCCAGCGTGCCGAAGCCGGAGAGCCGCACCGGGCCGTCGGTGCCCAGGACGTCCCAGGCGGCTTCGAGTTCGGCGCGCTCCTTCCGGGCCCGCTCGGCCCGGGACGCCTTGAGGCCCCCGATGTCGCGCACCTTGCCGGTGCGCGTGAACCGCTCGGTGCGGCCGCTGGTGCGCAACAGGGCCGACACCTCCACCGGCGGGGCCTCGGCCCAGGTGTCCGATGAGGGAACCAACTCCGGATCGGGGTGCGCGAGATGGGCGTGGCGGGCCGGGCCGAGACCGAAGGCGGCCGACCACAGGCGGTGGAGGTCGTCCTCACCGGGCGCCGCGGCGAACCAGCGGGCCAGCTCCCGGAAGTCCTGGACGGCGCTGGACGAACGGCGCCGTGATTCGGTGATCCGGTCGAGGACCCGCAAGAGCGTCACGATCGCCCGCCGTGCCACGTCGTGCAGCTGTTCCACGCGGGGTCGCGACCCGTCCGCCGGCCGGAACCAGGCCTGAAGCCCCTCCCAACGCGCCCGCCGCCGTTCCAGCCAGGCCGGCGCGGGATCGCCGTCGGCGACCGGTGGCAGCTCGGCGCCCTGCAGCGCCCGCGCGTGCAGCAGGTTCACCCCGCGCTCCTCGAGCCGCTCCACGGCAGAGGCAACCGCGTTTCCCCGCTGATCGAGGTTGACGAGGAACTCCTGGAGATAGGCCACCGTCGCCGCCTTCACCTCCCGAAACGTCGCCAGGTCCGCGCCCTCGGCGCGCAGCAGGCGCTGCAACTCGCCGTTGAACGCCTTGGTGTTGGCCAGCAGCGCTTCCAGGTGGCCCTCCAGCTCCTGCAGCGTGGTGAACACCCGCCGGTCCGAGGAGGCGGAGTCCCCCAGCAGGACGTACAGCTCATCGAGCCGGTCCGTGATCGCCTCCAGCACCGCCGTCTGGAGCGCCCCGGTCGATGCGAGCACGGACAGGGCGTGCTCGACCCCGGCGAACGCGGCCTCACCACGCCGGGTCAGTGAGTACTGGAGGTTGCGGCGCTCGTACTCCTCCGCCGTGCGGTAGTTCTCCGCATGGTTCTGGACGACGTCCAGCAGCTGCCACTCCCTGAGTTTCCGCAGTGCCTCCTGGAGATCGTCGTCGTGCACCGCATCGAGCCAGCCGACCGTCCGTAGACGGGCACGGACATCGTCCAGCCCCAGCGCGGTCTCCAACCGCTCGTTGGCCGCGCCGAAGGCCTGCAGGATCGCACCGTAGAGCTCGGCCTTGTCCCCCGTCGTGAACCGGAACATCTCCGGCGGCACCCTCCGCAATGCCCGTCCTCCCCTCGACTCCCCGTGTCCCCGGTGGTCACCACCGTACGCGGACCCACCGACACCCCGGCCGGAACCCTGACATCGCATCCGCGAAGGAGCGGCTCGGACGAAGTCGAGGGTGGCGATCCGCCCACTGTCGCGGGGTGATGGACTGCCACCCATGGCCCGGAAGAACGCCGTCCCACGCACGCGACCGGACACCTTCGGTGTTGCCCCGGTCGCGAACGTCGTGAGCCCGGCAGGTACCGGACCGCCTCCGGAGACAGCGCGCCGGCCGGATCGATGACCGGCTCGTTGACGAGCACGCCGATGCCGTAGAAGGCGGCCTCCGCCAGCATCTCCGCCAACCCCGCGCGCGGGACCTCATCGAGCAGGACAGCCCGGCGGCAGAACGGCGCGAACCGGCCTGCGCGCTCCAGACCGAGCAGGCACGCCGGCGCAGGGATGCTGTCCAGCCGCTCGGCACCGACCGCATGCCGCCTGCGGTGCTCGGTCTCATCGACCCGGTACAGCAGGAGGGCGCGGGTACCCAGGACCGACAGCATGACGCCTTCACAATCCGAGGACACCTGCGGCAGCGCGGCCTCGCGCACCGAGCGCCACGCCGGGGCGGGGTTCGCCACACTTCCCATGGTTCCCACCCTGCCCTACGGGCCGGCGCCGCGGCCAGCCAACCCTCCGCTCTGGCCTTGCAGGGGTGACCTGATCCTGAACCCCCATGTATCGCATGGCGGCAGGCACTATCCCGGGGTGTAGCATCGCCACGTCCGGCTCGCGGAGAGTCGGTGGACGGCATTCCAACGGGCCCGGCACCCGAGGGCGCTGTACATGGGCGTGGTTCGCCCAGCTCCGCGCCCACGACAGTGGTTCACGAGGTATGTGACCTGAAGTGCCAGCCGGGGGCACGAGGTACTGACATGCCCAGAAGCGCTGACAGGGCGCTGGCCCGCGCCCGTGTCCAGTTCTTGGACGAGCCCAAGCAAGCAGCTCTCGCGGCCGTGCCGCGTGACGGCACACTCGGAATTGACACCTGTTCACCGCAGCAGCGCAGGCTCCGCGCCCTGCTGGCGCTCGGACTCTTCAACCGCGCGGGGACCTGGCAACCCTATGGCGGAAGTGCCGCGTGGGGACTACACACCCTTGTCGCCTACGACATCGTCGTCTCCGCACAGTTCGATCAGCTCGTGCTCATCACGGACGTACCTCACAACGTGGCCCCATATCTCCTGCCGAGGCCTGACGGAGTGACGGGTCTGCCTGGGCTCCGGCTCGAGCAGTACCGCGGGCGACGCACATATCTGGCATGTCATCAGCCCACCGGCACCAAGCTCGTCATCACCGGAAACCGTTCGGGCACCTGGACCGGATCGTCGCGTCCTTCACCTCGATGGGATTTCCATACCATCGGGACTCCTCTGTCCGAGGCCGAGCAGTCACACTTGGAGCAGGTGCCTGAGATCAGCGATGAAGCGGAACAACTGCTGGCCGGCCTCACCTGCCGCCTCGCGGCCAGAGATCCACACGGTGGATGGGCGATCGGCAACTGGTTCTCCGATCCTCTTGAACGCCCGGGCTGGACCAACAACGCGGCCCTGGACCGGTACGAGAAGCAACTCAGCGGGTCCGGGCACCGATGGAAGCTCCGGTGGAACGGCTTCCCTTACAGCGACGATGTCGCAGCCTCACTGACCAGTTCGCCAGTCGGCGTCTCCGGCGCCGTCGCACATGTCGTCGACGACCACATCGACGTCAGGCTCGGTCGGGCAGTCCTTCGCCTGTCCGGCCTGCGCGCTCCGTTCCGACGGACCGATGGGGGCACGCTGTGAACTGGGACGAAGTGACCCTGGCCATCGTCGCCACGTTCGGCTGCGTCGGTCTTCTGCTGACGCAGATCAGCGAGGTGCTGTCGAAGGTGCCTCAGATCATCCGCGCCTGGCGGCAGGTGCGGGACGAGCTGGGCAGTGGCAGTCGTACCCGTTCGCGCGACCACTCAGCGGGAGTGATCGATCCGAGCTCGCCGCCGGTCGACCACGAGGACGGGAGACGCACACCCGTAGAGCCAGGAACCGGACGGGCCGAGAGCTGATCCGTCGGGCGGCGCGTCCCCTGCCGTCGGCGCTGGAGCTGAGGTCCACTGGCTGATCGCCCGGACCGCGGGCGCCCCACAACGCCCGCGGTCCGGTGATTCGGGGTCGGCTACCCGCGGTGAGCGGCAATCAGGTCGCGGTACCAGGCGTACGAGGCCTTCGGGGTGCGCCGCTGGGTGTCGAAGTCGACGTGGACGAGGCCGAACCTTTGATGGAACCCATCTGCCCGTCGAACAGGCTGTCATTATGGCAAAACCCTTACCACCTGAACGTCTCGGTCGCCGAGCTGCAAGGCGGGAGGGCAGTCAGGGTGACCGACTACTGGGGCGAGCCGTTCACCCCGCCCGCATGGCGGCAAGCACTGGCCAGACGCCTGGCGATGCCCAGGGCAGTAGGTGTCCCGCCAGTGATGAGGCTCGTTGAAAATCCCCACCCCGTGCTCGCGGTGCGACAGACCTGCTCACCGCAGTTCCCCACCCACAACAGGCTGACTTGCGACGGAGCGTCAGACCTCCGGAGTCGCCCGTCAGCCAGCCGCTCTTCGGGCCGCGAGTGGCGGGCGGCCCGGCTCGGGGCTACTGCTCGTGGATGGGCAGTCCGTCCGCGCCGCGGACCTCGATGCGCAGGTCGAACTCGTCGCGCAGCACCGCCGCCTGCCCGGGTGTGGCCAGCAGGTAGTAGTCGTCGGCGCAGGCGCCGTCGCCGGGGACGCGGTGGAAGACCCTCGGGTCGTCGCCGCCCGGGACGAGGTCCGAGATGCCCTGCTCGACGGCGCCCAGGTCGAGGTAGTCGTCGGACTCCTGCTCGATCCGCCAGGACTTGGGATCGCCGTTGACCTTGAAGTCGAGATCCCGCGGCGAGCCGATCTCGCCGACCAGTTCCACCTCCGTGACGGTGACCGCGCCGCCGATCATCCGCTCCGCGTCCTCGAAGATGCCGGCGTAGGCGCCCTCGGCGAAGTCGACGTCCTCGCCGTGGGCCTGCAGGGCCACGTCGCAGACCTCGAGCACCCCGGTCAGCTCCTCGGTGCGCCGGTTCGGGTGGGGCTCGCCCCAGTCGGCGGTGTACGCGACCGACTCGTCCGCTTTCTGGCGGGTGATCATGCCGAGTCCGTGCAGCCGGACGGCAAGGCGCTGGTAGGTGTTCATCCTCGTGTTCTCGACCATGCGGGGGATTCTGACATGCCGTCATGACAGCGTGGTCAGGACCCCCTGGGGGAGCAGGCCGGCGTGGTCGCGGCGGTTCGCAGCAGGTCGTCGACCGGCTGCGGGGTGGAGAGCCGGCTGGTCAAGGTGTTGCGCCAGCCGGCGTCGAATCGGCCGGGGCGGTCGGCCGGTGGCGGGCACTACCGGCTGCCACTGCGGGTGACCGCACGTCGCGATGTGGTGTTCTGCTCCCGTACAGGAGGGAAAGGCCATGCCCGAACACAGGATCGGCACGCAGGAGGAATACGAGACGGCCCGAGAGGAGCTGCTCGCGGAGGAGAAGAAGCTCACCCGACGAAGTGACGAGCTCGCGCGGAAGCGGCGGGAGCCAGGAGGATGCTCACCGACATCGCCCTCGATCTCGCAGCCGCCCGCTCCGTCAGGCCCGCGTGACACCACCTCACCCCGCTCGTTCGAGCGAAGATGTTGCACCGTGTCAGGACCACTTGCACGCCCGGTCGGGACGGACCAACCGCAGGCGATGACCTCTGCACCCGTTGACCGCTCGGTCTTCGCCCCTCGCGAAGGCCGGCCCGCCCCCCTTCGAACGTGCTCCGCCGCAGAGGCAGCCGATCGGCATCGAACCTGACACGGATCGGTTCCTGCTCCGATGCCCAACTACAACTACCCTTTCCGCAAGGCCCAGTGGGGCGCCGATCAGGTCGCGGTACCAGGAGTAGGAGGCCGTCGAACGGGCTGTCATCGTAGCCGCAACCAGCTGCCGCCCGACTGACTCCACGCCGCACCAGGCGCGAGGGTCCGCCGCTGACCGCCACAGCGATGTCAGGCGACGCCGACTCGGGCGAGCCCCGTCCGACAGTCCTCGACGAGCCATTCCACGCCCGCCTCCTCGCCGATGGCAAGCGCCTTCCGCCAGCAGTCCTCGGCCTTGCGGAACTCGCCGAGATCGAAATGAGCCCGGGCCATGGCCTCCAGGGTGTCGGCGACACCCACGCGATTACCAAGGGCCCGGCGGATGGCCATCGATTCCTCGAAGGCCCCGAACGCCTCATCGGGTCGTCCCAGCTCCCGGAGGGTGTCGCCCAGATTGGTCAGCGTGGTCGCCACATTGGTGGGGGCGTCCCGTTCCCGCCACCCCACGAGTGCCTGCCGGTAGGCGGCCTCGGCCTCGTCCGTCCGGCCGGCCTTCAGCAGCAGGTCCGCCCTGGCGCTGACGGCGTGCAGGGGAGCCTTTTCGAGACCGGCCACCGCACGGAGGCGGTCCGCCTTGTCGAGGGTGGCCAGACCGAGTTCGACCTGTCCCAGGAGCAGATGGACCAACGACTGGTTGGCGAGGTTGTTGGCCAGCGCCTCGGTCTCCCCCGTCAGCTCGAACAGCCGGGCCGCCTCCTGAAGGTGCCGGAGGCTCACCTCGTCGCGGCGGGCGAGCCCATGGCTGGCCGCGAGGCAGTGGTTCATCCAGGCCTGCCCCTGGAGGTCCCCGTACTCGATCGCCGTTTCGAGTGCGGCGGTCATGCACCGCTCCCATTCTCCGCTCCGCAGTCTGGCCTGGCCGTAGCCGAAGAGCCCGCGGGCGATCCGCCAGGCGAGGTCGGGACGGCGCAGTTGCCCCGACCGGCGAATGGCCTCGTGGAGGACCGGCATTTCCGCTTCGCACCAGGCCACCGCCTGCTCCGCGTCCCCGATCACGGGGGGCGGCGCGAGGCTCGGCTCGTCCGGCATGCTGACGGCCGCCATGCCAGGGACGGTCATGTGAAGCGCCCCGGTCACGGCGTGGACATACCAGATCAGCAGCCGCCGCACGGCCGCGTCCCGCTCGGTATCCGGCTCCTCCTGCCGGGCCAGGTCGCTCGCGAACTCGCCGAGCAGGTCGTGGAAGCGGTAGCGGATGCCGTCGGGCGTCTCCAGGAGGTGGGAGTCGACCAGGCTGTCGAGCAAGTCCATCGCCCGGTCGAGGGGTTCGCCGAGCAGGGCGGCGGCGGCCTCGGGTGACAGCGGCTGGGCCGGCCAGACGCCGAGCAGGCGGAAGGCACGGGCGGCGTCCCGCTCCAGGGGATGAGCGCTGTACTTCAGGGCGTGGTAGCTGACGCTCAGGGTGCCGGTGACGCTGAGGTGGTCGATGGCCAGCGCGGTGAGGCGGCCATTGGCGAGGGAGAGGCGCCGGGCCAGCGTACTGAGCGGCCAGGCGGGCCGGCTGGCGAGGCGGGCCCCGGCGATGTGGAGGGCGAGCGGCATGCCACCGCAGGCCGCGAGGATGCGGTCGGCCGACTCCCGGTCCGCTGCAGTCCGTTCCTCCCCGCACAGGGCTGCGAGCAGCCCGTGCTGCGCGGTGTCGTCCAGCGGAGCGAGCCCGAAGTGGATCGCGTTGGGGAGGGAGGGGAGCCGGTGACGGCTGGTCACGATCACCGCGGACCGGCCGGGACCGGGCAGCAGATCGGCGATCTGGGCCGTGTCGCGGACGTTGTCCAGGATGATCAGCACCCGTCGCTCGGCCAGGACGGCCCGGTATCGCGCGCTGCGGTCGTCCGGGTCCGCCGGGACGGCCGAGGCCGCGAGGCCGAGGTCGGTGAGGAAACGGGCCAGCAACTGCTCGGAGGTGCGGGCATCGCCGGATCCGAAGCCGCGCATGTCGGCGTAGAGCTGCCCGTCGGGGTAGTCCGCGCGGAGCCGGTGAGCAGCGTGGACGGCGAGCGCCGTCTTGCCGATCCCGCCCATGCCGGTGATCAGTGCCGTGCCGCCGACGCCGGCGCCGAGCTGCCGGAGCAGGGTCGCGGACTCCTCCTGCCGTCCGGTGAAGACCAAGGGGTCGGCCGGGAGTTGGGACGGCGCCCCCCGTTGCTGGGGACTCGCCGACAGGGTGGTCGGCCGCGTGGCCGGGCGGGCGTCGGCGGCCAGGATCTCCTGGTGCAGCTGCTGCAGGGGCGCACTGGGCTCGACGCCCAGCTGTTCGACCAGAGTCGCCCGCAGGGCCCGGTACACGGTCAGTGCCTCGGGGGCCCGTCCGCTGCGGTGGAGGGCGGTCATCAGCAGTCGCTGGTATGCCTCGCGCAGCGGGTGCTCGGCAGCGAGTCTCGCCAGATCGGCGACCAGCCCCTGGTGACGGCCTGCCTCGATCTCGGCGTCACCATGCCACTCCAGGACCTGGAGGCGCAGTTCGGCGAGGTGCGCGGCCTCCTGGGATCCAGCGAGATCGGGCAGGTCGGCCAGTGGCTCCCCGCGCCACAGGGCAAGGGCGGCGGCGGTCTCGCGACCGACCTCCAGCCAGTCCTGCCGCGCGTGGGCGCCCCGTGCCCGCTGGACGTGCGCGGAGAACACGTCGGTGTCCAACTCGCCCTCCTCTATCTGCAGGAGGAACCCCGACGGCGCCGATCGCAGTCGGTCGCGGCCCGCCGACCCGAGTGTCCGGCGCAGCCTGAGCACATGATTGTGCAGGGAGGCCGCGGCGGACTGCGGCGGGTGCTCGCCCCACAGCACCGCTTGCAGGCGGTCCGCGGAGACCGGCCGGTTGGGGTTCAGCAGCAGCGCGACCAGGAGGCGCCTGCCGAGCGGGCTGCTCGGAGTGAGCACGTCGGCTCCGTCGTGGACGGTCAAGGGGCCGAGCAGTCCGAACCGCAGCATCTGACCTTCCAACAATCGGTGTTATTCGAATGTTAGTGCGTCATGAGTGGGCCCCGGCACCCTCGCCTCGTCCGCCAAGGGGATCGTTGATGAGGGAGTCGCGTGTTGATATCGGTCGGAAGACGCCGGGCGGGGCGTTCTCGCCTGCGGCCTGCCATCGCGCTGGCCGTGGCCGGAGGAGTCGGTCTCTCCTGCCTCGCCGTACCGGCTACGGCCGGCGCGGCGCCCCGGGCCGCGGCCGCCCCTGCCGCGGCCGCTGCGGTCGACGACGGCTCGGTCAGCCCGGAGGACCAGGCGCTCAAGGACGCGAAGGCCGCCGGCGCACCGGTCGAGGTGACCGCTGCCAGAACCGACCTGTCTGACACCTGGGCGAAGCCGGACGGCACCTTCACGGTGAAGCGGTACGGCTCGCCGGTCCGCATCTGGCGCGGTGGCGCGTGGGTGCCCACCGACCCGACGCTGGAGTTCGCGGCGGACGGGACGGTACGGCCGAAGGCGGCATCGGTCTCGGTGACGTTCTCTGGTGGCGGCACCGGCCCACTGCTGTCCGGGGTCAAGGACGGCCGTACGCTGGCGTACTCTTGGCCGTCGGCCCTCCCGAGGCCGACCCTCGCTGCGAACGTCGCGACGTACGCCGAGGTGCTGCCGGACGTGGACCTCCAGCTGAAGGCCGAGGTCGAGGGTTTTTCGCAGCTGCTCGTGGTGAAGTCCCCCCAGGCGGCGGCCAATCCCCAGCTGGCCACGCTGAAGTACACGATGTCCACCGTCGGGCTGACCGTCACGACGGACTCGACGACGGGGAGCATCAAGGCGACCGACCCCGCCGGGCAGACGGTCTTCACCAGCCCGACGCCGGTGATGTGGGACTCCAGCACCACCGCTCCGGCCGGCAACGCGGTGAAGGCCTCCTACACCGTCAGCGCGGCGGCTGACACGACCTCCACGACAGCTGCTTCCTCGTTCGAGCAGCCGGCCGGCTCGAAGGACGCGCAGATGCCCACCACGGTCAGTGGAAACGCACTTCGGATCACGCCGGACCAGAACCTGCTCAAGGCGTCGGACACCAAGTACCCGGTGTTCATCGACCCCTCCACGGCGTGGGGAATCCGGCAGAACTGGACCCGGGTGTCGGCGAAGTACCGCACGACCTCGTACTGGAACGCGAACGAGGTGGCGCGCGTCGGCTACGAGAACGACACCGGCGGCCTGTCGCGCTCGTTCTTCCAGACGGACACCAGCAACATCGCCGGCGCCAAGGTGATCAGTTCGACCTTCCGCATCGACAACGTGTGGTCGTGGTCGTGCCAGGCGCGGCCCGTGGAGCTCTGGCGCACCGACGGCATCAACCAGTGGACGACGTGGAACAACCAGCCCGCACGGCGCGACCTGCTCGCGACGGTGAACGAGTCCAAGGGCTGGTCCTCCGGTTGCCCGGGCGGCAACCTCGAGTTCGACGTGACCGACAAGGTCCGTGAACTCGCGGTCGCCAAGCAGGCGAGCGTCACCTTCGGCCTCTACGCACACGACGAGACCGACACCTTCGCGTGGAAGAAGTTCGACCCGCGGAGCTTCGTTCTGGAGACCACCTACAACAACCCGCCGCTGACTCCTTGGGGCCTCGGTACCAACCCGTCCACCGACTGCGCCAACGGCGGCCTGATCGGCAATACGACAGTGGGCCTGCACGCACACGTCGACGACCCGGACGCCGGCAACCTGTACGCCGAGTTCCAGGTCTTCAAGAACGGTGCGACCACGCCCTCGGTGGACCAGTACGTCCCCGCGCTGAAGGACCGCGTGGCCACCTTCGTCGTACCGGACGCCCAGCTCCCGGACGGCAGTTACCAGTGGAAGGTCCGGGCCAAGGACGAGCTGGGCGAGTACTCCGACTGGAGCGGCACCTGCAGGTTCGCGGTGGACCGCACCAGGCCGAGGAACGTACCCGCGGTCTCCTCGGCCGTCTTCCCCCCCGGCGAGACCGGCTGGCCGGCCGGTACCGGAAAGGCCCGGACGCCGGGTGCGTTCACCCTGACGCCGAACGGCGAGACCGACGTGGTCCAATTCGGCTACTACACCGACTTCGACCCGACCATCCGCAACGTGGGCGTGGCCAAGGGAAGTTCGGCGGAGGTTCAGATCACCCCGCCCGGCTATGGCCCTCATTTCGTCTACGCCTTCAGCATGGACGAGGCCCAGAACCGCTCCGACATCGCCGTGTACGTGTACTACGCAGCCGGCACCGGCGCCCGTGACAACCCGGGTGACCTGAACGGCGACGCCAACAACGACATCTGGACGGTTGACTCCAACGGCACCCTGCTCACGTACGCGGGCCAGGGCAACGGCCAGTTCTCCACCGCGACCAACGGTGGCCCGAACCTCGCGGGCAGCCAGGTCACCTACCGCGGCGACTGGGGCCGGGACGGTTACACCGACCTGGTCACGCTGGAGTACGACCCGGTGGAGAAGCGCAAGCGCCTCTGGTCCTACCCCAACAACGGCTCCGGCATCGCCTCCAGCGGCGCCTCCGGCCAGAACCGGCAGGAACTCAAGGTCCGCTGCCCCGTGCCGGATCCGGACCGGGGCTGCGACCAGGGCGGTACGGACTGGACCGGCGACGATCACTGGCGGGACGCCGATCAGATCATCGGCTCGCCCGATCTCAACGGGGACGGGAGGCCCGATCTCCTGGTCAAACAGGGCAAGCTGTTCTGGGCCTACTACGGCGACCGCAGCAAGCGCCTCGACGCCTACACCGGGCCCACGCTGGTCGGGGGCGCCAACTGGGACAAGTACACGGTGATCGCCCCTGGCGACACCAACGGCGACCAGGTCCCCGACCTGTGGCTGCGCGACAACGCCAGCGGAGATCTCTACCGCTCCCCCGGCAAGCTCGACCCGTACGGCAAGCTCGACCCGACCGCCTGGGGCGACCCGGCCACTCTGGTGTGGATCGGCTCGGGGGTCACCGCCGCCGACTACCCGGTGATCGGCTCGGTGGGCGACTTCAACGGTGACGGCCTCGCCGACCTGTGGGCCAGGAAGGCCGACAACACCGTACGGATGTGGCCCGGCAAGACTCCGGCCGCGGACCGCTACGCCTTCGGCGACAGCACCGTGATCGACGGCATCACCGGTGGATCCCGGATTCCGTCCGGCACCTCGATCTCCTCGGGGCAGTCGTTCACCTCCGCCTCCAACAGGCTGACCATGCAGGCCGACGGCAACCTGGTGGTCTACTCCAAGAGCAACAAGGCACTCTGGTCCACCAACACCTCGGGCACTCCAGGCGCCACCGCGATCCTGCAGGCGGACGGCAACCTGGTGGTCCGCCGGCCGGACGGCAGCACGGCCTGGCAGTCCGGCACCCCGGGCAACACCAACGACTACGCGGTGCTGCAGGATCGCGGCAACCTGGTGCTCTACAACGTCAAGGGCCAGTCCCTCTGGGCAACCGGCACGGCCGTGCGCCACGACTACAACGGTGACGGACGCAGCGACCTGGCCGCCTGGTACAACTACGCGGACGGGCACGATGCCGTCCACACCCTCACCACCAACTCGGACGGGTCCTTCAACAAGCCGTTCCAGTCGCTCTGGGCACCGGACGGCTGGTACTACGCGGAGAACATGAAGTTCGCCACCGGCGACTACAACGGTGACGGACGCAGCGACACCGCCGCGCTGTACTGCTACGGCGACGGCTCGGTCAGACTGTTGACCGGTCTCGGAAAGCCGGACGGCGGTGTCGCCGACCTCGTCGGCTCCTGGAGCTCGCCGGCCGGTAACTGGTACTGCCCCAACATGACACTGGAGAGCGGCGACTTCAACGGCGACGGCCGCGACGACCTGATGGCCTGGTACGCCTACGGCGACGGCGGCGACCGGCTGTTCACCTTCACCGCCAACGTCCAGGGCGGCTTCAACTCCCCGTTCGGCTCCGCCTACCTCCCGTCCGGCTGGTGGGACGTGACCCGCAGCAAGTTCATCACCGGCGACTTCAACGGCGACGGCCGCGACGACCTCGGCGCGCTCTACGGATACAGCGACGGGTCACTGAAGATGCACACCTTCCTCACCGACCCGACCGGCGGCTTCCAGCAGAACACCGAGTCCTGGGGCAGCACCGCGACGGCCTGGGGCGACTGGAGCCGCACACACGTCTACGCCGGCGACTTCAACGGCGACGGCCGGGACGACGCCGCCTTCTGGTACGACTACGCAAGCGGCGCCGACGCACTGTTCACGCTGACGGCGAAGCCGGACGGGGGCTTCAATCCCCCCGTCGGCTCATGGGCCTCCGGTCCGGGCAACTGGTACCTGGAGAACATGAAGATCGTGCCCGGTGACTACAACGGCGACGGCCGGGACGACCTCGGAGCCATGTACGGCTACGGCGACGGCAGCGTCCGGATGTTCACCTGGCTCACCAACCCGGACGGCGGGTTCGCCTCGTCCTCGCCGTCCTGGAGCGACACCCCTGGCAACTGGTGGATCGGCAACAGCACCTTCCTGAAGCCGTACAACACCACGCCGACCGGCTGAGCACCCTTTCCCTTCCAGCCGCGGGCGGAGCGATCACGCTCCGCCCGCGGTCACTCCCCCATTTCCCTCTGAGGAGTCGGCGTGCACCGTCGAAGTCCACGATTGCTGACGGCCACGGTCGTCACCGCCCTCTGGCTGGGGGTGCTTCCCGCCTCGGCCGCGATCGCACTCCCGGCCCGGAGCGGCCCCCACCTGCCCGCGCTGCTGCAGCCGAAGGCCGTACCGGTCACGAAGGTCGCCACCGGCCACGGGGCCCAGCGGCCCGACCAGGCCGCCGTGCCGCCGGGCCGGCGCGCACCCCGGGCCACCTGGCCCACGGCGGGCACCACTGCCGCAGACCCCGGCGGTAGGGGGCTTCGAGCACCCGGCTCCGCCCCCGTCGCCGTCACCCCGGTCACGAAGGCCGGCACAGCCGGCTCGGCGGCCGCGCCCAAGGTCTCGGTGACCGTCGCCGACCGGGCCGCGACCGCGAGGGCCGGAATCGAGGGCGTCCTGCTGTCGGTCGACACCACCACGCCCTCGGACGTGAAGCTCGACTACTCGTCGTTCGCCGAGGCCTACGGCGGTGACTGGGCGACGCGGCTGAGGCTGGTACAGCTGCCCGCCTGTGCGCTGACCACACCCGAGCGCGCCGAGTGCCGCGCCCAGCAGCCGCTGGCCTCGGTCAACGACCCCCAGGCGGGTACGGTCTCGGCCAAGGTCGAGCCGGCACCTGCACCGGCCCGCGCGAAGAACGAGCAGCTCGCCCCGGACGCCCTGGGGGCAGCACCCTCCTCGGGGCCGATGCTGCTCGCGGCCACCGCCGCGCCCTCGGGTGACTCCGGCAGCTACCGGGCCACGTCGCTCCAGCCGTCCGGCTCCTGGTCCGCCGGCAGCTCCTCCGGGGCCTTCACCTGGTCCTACCCGATCGGGGTGCCCGCGGTGCCGGGCGGCCTCCAGCCCTCCGTCTCGCTCGCGTACTCCTCGCAGGCCGTCGACGGCCGGACCAGCGCCTCGAACAACCAGGCCGGCTGGCTCGGCGACGGCTGGGGCTGGGAGCCCGGCTTCATCGAGCGCCGCTACAAGCCCTGCGACGACGACCAGGCCGGCGGCAACAACACCGCCAAGACCGGCGACCAGTGCTGGTACAACGACAACGCGGTGCTCTCGCTCGGCGGCAGGAACACCGAGCTGGTGTACGACTCCGCCAAGGGCTGGCACCCCGCCTCCGACTCCGGTGAGCGGGTCGAGAAGCTGACCGGCGCCGTCAACGGCGACGACAACGGCGAGTACTGGCGGATCACCGCCACCGACGGCGTCCAGTACTACTTCGGCCTCAACCGCCTGCCCGGCTGGAAGGACGCCTCGACCCCCGAGACCAAATCCGCCTGGACCGTCCCGGTCTACGGCAACCAGCCCGGCGAGCCCTGCCACAACGCCTCCTTCGCCGACAGCTGGTGCCAGCAGGCCTGGCGCTGGCAGCTGGACTACGTGGTCGACCCGCGCGGCGACGCGATGGCGTACTACTGGAACCAGGAGACCAACAACTACGACCGCAACCTCACCACCGCGACCCCGTACGTGCGCGGCGGCTGGCTGGACCACATCGACTACGGTCTGCGCTCCGACACCGTCTACAGCGCCAAGGCGATGGGGCAGGTCAAGTTCGACGTCGCCGAACGCTGCCTGACGGGCTGTGCCACCTTCGACCGGACGAACGCCGCCAACTGGCCGGACGTGCCGTACGACCTGGACTGCAAGGACGGCGACGACTGCCGCACCAACGCCTTCCCATCCTTCTGGTCCCGCAAGCGGCTGACCGCGATCACCACCCGGCTGCTCACCGGCGGCACGCACAAGGACGTCGACAGCTGGGCCCTGGAGCAGAGCTTCCCGCCCTCCGGTGACGGCATATCGACGCCCATGTGGCTGAAGTCGATCACCCGCACCGGCAAGGCCGGCGGCTCCCTGGCCCTCCCCCCGGTCACCTTCGCGGGCGAGCAACTGGCCAACCGCGTGGACCGGACGGGCGACGGCCTCGCCCCCTTCATCCGCCTGCGGCTCTCGCAGATCACCACCGAGACCGGCGGCACCATCGGCGTCTACTACTCCGCGCCCGACTGCACCGCCACCGCCCTCCCGCCCACGGACGGCACCAACAGCACCCGCTGCTTCCCCACCCGGCGGTACGAGGGCAGCACGCCGAAGGACGACTGGTTCAACACCTACGTGGTGGCCAAGGTCGTCGAGGGCGACAACCTCGCCGACAGCCCCGACAAGGTCACCGAGTACAGCTACCTCGACGGCGCCGCCTGGACGAGGAGCGAGGACGAACTCACCAAGGACAGCGACCGGACATACTCCGTCGCCCGCGGCTACGGCCGCGTGCAGACCCGAACCGGCGCCGCCGCCGACGCCCGTACCCTGAGCGAGGCCCGCTACTTCCGCGGCATCGACGGCGCCGGGGTGAAGGACTCGGCCGGTCAGGCCGTCACCGACCGCCCCCAGTTCGCCGGGCTGCTCCGCGAGACCGCCACCTACAACGGCGACGGCGGCCCGCTCGTCTCCGCCGTCGGCTACACCCCGTGGCGTTCCGACCCGACCGCCACCCACCCCCGCACCGGCCTCCCCGACCTGAAGGCGTACCTCACCGGCATCGGCGCCGAGCAGACCCGCACCACCACGTCGGGCGACGAGCGCCGCACCTCACTCACCCGTACCTTCGACCGGTACGGCCTGGTCAGCACCGTCTCCGACCTCGGCGACGAGAGCAAGCCCGGTGACGAGCAGTGCACGAGCACCACCTACGCCCGCAACACCGGTACCTGGCTGCTGGACAAGGCGTCCCGCACCGAGACCGTCGCGGCCAGGTGCGGCGATCCGGTGACCCGCCCGGGCGATGTCGTCTCCGACTCCACGACCTACTACGACGGCTCGACCGCCCTCGACGCCGCCCCCACCAAGGGCCTGGCCACCGAGATCCGCGTCGTCAACGGCAAGGGCGACGGCTACGACAGCAAGGGCACCGTCGCCTACGACGGCTACGGCCGTGCCGTCTCTACCACCGACGTCTACGGAAGGACGTCCACCCTGGCCTTCACACCGCCCACCGGCGAGGCGCCCACCGGCAGTGTCGCGACCAACCCGCTCGGCCACCGGGTCAGCACCACCCTGGACCCTCTGCGCGGCGATCCGCTCAGCGTCACCGATGCCAACAACAAGGTATCGACGACGAGTTACGACCCGCTGGGCCGGGTGACGAAGGCGTGGACGCCCAGCCACCCAGCGGCGACGTACCCGAACGCGCCGAGCTACCGGTTCGACTACCAGGTGCGCAACGACGCTCCGGTCGTCGTGAGCACCAGCACGCTCGGCTTCGACTCGACGTACTCCACCAGTTACGCCGTCTCCGACGGAATGCTGCGCACGCGGCAGACCCAGGCACCCTCCCCCGACCGGGCGGGGCGCCTCGTCAGCGAGACCTTCTACGACACCCGTGGCCTGCCCTGGCGCACCTCCGGCAGCTTCTATGCCGACGGCCCGGCCGAGGGCGTGCTCATCACGGGACAGGAGACCAAGTACCCGGCCTCGACCGACACCCTGTTCGACGGCGCCGCTCGCCCCACCGCCGTCATCAGCAAGAAGTTCGGCGACGAGACCAAGCGCACCACCACGAGCTACGGCGGCGACAGCGTCACCGTGATCCCTCCGCAGGGCGGCACCGCCCGGACCACCGTGACCGACGCGCGCGGTCGCACCGTCGAGCTGCGGGACTACACCGATCCGGGCCGCACCGCCTTCCAGAGCGCCACCTTCGACTACGACAGGACGGGCCGCCTGACCCGGCACACCGATGCCGGCGGTGCCTCCTGGACCTACGGCTACGATGTCAAGGGCCGTCAGGTGCGCGTCGACGATCCCGACAAGGGAGTCTCGGAGAACACCTACGACAGCGGTGACCGCCTGACCGACGCGAAGAACGCCCGCGGCGCCGTGCTGCACAGCGACTACGACGCGCTCGGCCGCCGCACCGCGGTCAAGCAGGGCAGCACCACGCTCACGGCGTGGACGTACGACACCGTCGCCAAGGGGAAGCTCTCCGCATCCACCCGCTACGCCGACGGAGCGGCCTACACCTATGCGATCGGCTCGTACAACAGCGCCTATCAGCCCGTCCGCACGTCGGTGACGATCCCGGTGGCAGAGGGCGGCCTGGCCGGGACGTACACCTGGGTCACCGCCTACAACACCAACACCGGCCAGGTGGAGACGGTCGATCAGCCCGCCGTCGGAGACCTCCCGGCGGAGAGCCTGGTGTACGACTTCACGCCGGGCGCGGGACTGCCGTCCACCCTGGACGTCTCGGGCGGCGACCCGATCGCCGGCGGCACCACGTACGACCACTACGGGCGGGTGCTGCGCGAGGAGTACGGCGACTTCGGCCTCCACCTCTGGGAGAGCAACACCTACGACGAGCACACCGGGAGCCTCGCCGAGACCGTCTCCGACCGCGAGACCGCACCCCAGCGGATCGACGACACCCGCTACACCTACGACCCGGCCGGCAACATCACCTCGATCGGCACCACCTCCGGCCAGGACGCGCAACGGGTGACCGACACCCAGTGCTTCACCACCGACGCCCTGCGCCGGATCACCGAGGCCTGGACCACCACCGGGGCCTGCCCGGCCGCCCCGAGCAGCTCCAACGTCGGGGGACCGGACGCCTACTGGACGTCCTACACCTACGACGCCCTCGGCAACCGCAGGACCGAGAAGCAGCACCAGTCGGCCGGGGACACCAGCCGCGCCTACACCACCCCCGCCCCCGGCAGCGGCAAACCGCACAGCCTGACGTCCGTGGACCAGACCGGCCCGTCCGGCAACCGCACCGAGACCTTCACCTACGACGAGACCGGCAACACCACCAGCCACAAGACCGGTACCTCCCCCGCCCAGAACCTCAGCTGGGACGTGGAGGGTCACCTCGTATCGACCACGCAGGGAGCCCTGACCACCAGCTACCTCTACGACGCCGACGGCAACCGTCTCATCCGTCACGACTCCGGTGGCGCCACGCTCTACCTGCCGAACGGCAACGAAGTCGGCCTCACCGCGGGCGGCACCCTGACCGGAACCCGCTACTACGGCTTCCTCGGCAAGACCGTCGCGGTCCGTACCCACGGGCAGCTCAGCTACCTGCTGAGCAACCACCAGGGCACGGCCACCGCCTCGGTCGACGCCGCCACCCAGGCCGTCACCCGCCGCAAAAGCACCATCTTCGGCGTCCCGCGCGGCACCGCGCCCGCCGGCTGGCCCGGCCAGCAGTCCTTCGTCGGCGGCACCACCGATGCCGACACCGGCCTCACCCACCTCGGCGCCCGCGAGTACGACCCGGCCACGGGCCGCTTCCTCAGCGTCGACCCGCTGCTGGACGGCTCCGATCCCCAGCAGTGGAACGCCTACACGTACAGCCGCAACAATCCGGTCACCATGGCCGACCCCAGCGGCCGGATGCAGTACGACCAGGCAACCGGGATCAGTGCCGGCACGTCGCGGCAGCTCCAGGCGGAGATCAACAAGGTCCCCTCCCATCACTTCAGCGGCCACCCGGGATCCACGACGTCCTCGGACTCCTGCGACCTCCAGTGCCACGTGAACCAGGCGGCGAAGATCGCCGAGTCGGGGCTGGCCGACCTTCACCCGGGCCCGGTCTACCGGGACGTTCCGGAGCGGGAGGTCGGCGGGATGATAATCATGGCCCGGTTCGACGGACGGCACCCGACCCTCACGGAACGGACCGAGGCCGGCGAATCATACCTCGACATGACGGCCGGAACGTTCATCAGCGACGACCTCCGGGATGGCGACGAGATCCAGCTCGGCAACCAGACATCCATCACCGAGTCGTTCTCCTCCAGGCTCTCCTCGAGCGTCGGCGTCAAGATCGAGAGCGACGCCCTCGGCGCCATGGGTATCGGCAAGATGGAGGTCAGCGGCGGCGTCGCCGCGGAGGTCCAATCCACCAAGCAGAACCAGCTGACGAACACGGTCAACCAGACGTTCAAGGTCAGGCCGGGAGACGAGGGCAAGACCTTGATCCTCGTCCCCCGCGTCCAGGACGTGGCGATCACGCAGACGTTCGAGTTCGGCTACGGCACGGTCATCAATGTCCAGCGCCAGCACATCGTCGTCGGCTACTCGAAGCAGGTGGTGGACCGGGCACCCAGCGGCATGATCCTCACCCCTGTGCCACGCCCGTAAGGACAGTCGCACAACAGCGGGATCGGTGGCCGCGGGGAGTCCCGTGGCCACCGATCCCCTGTGTCGGGCTCAGCGGTCGGGGCGCCACCACGGCCCGGTGATGCCGAGCATGATGCCTGCCTTCTGGAGGCCCGCGAAGAGAGAGTTGCCGTCCTCGTCTCAGGGGACACCGGCGGTGATCCCGGTGCGACGCACGGCGGTGTCGCCCGGCCACAGGCGCTGCCGGATCGCGCTGTGTACTCCGTCGGCACCCACGATCAGGTCGTGGCGCACCGTCTCGCCGCCGACGCGCAGGGTGCCGTCGAGGGTGACCTCGTCGACCGAGCTGCCCGGCCGCAGACAGTCGCTCGGAAGTGCTTGTGCGAGAAGGGAGATGAGGTCCGCGCGGTGCAGCACCGTGAATCCGCCCACGAGCGGTTTCGCCCAGCGTGTGAACAGGACCCGCCCGGCGGCGTTGCGGACCTCACCGGGACCCTCGCCGACCCCTGCGGCTTGAACAGCGGCACCCACGCCGAGCGCGTCCAACGCAGTGATCGCGTTGGGGAACAGGGAGATTCCCGCGCCCACTTCGGTGAATTCCGACGCCCGCTCGTAGACGATCACCTGCCATCCGGCGTTGCGCAGCGCGATCGCGGAAGCGAGGCCGCCGATCCCGCCGCCCACGATCCCGGCACTGCGTCCCTGCGACATGGAATGCGACATGTAGGCCCCCATCCGCATCTCGACTTACCCGAGCCGTTGTTACTCGACAGCAACAACGGCTCGGTGGGGTTCTCCAGAGCCCGACATCGACCGCTGGGCAAGGAAGGCATCTCGGGCAGCAGGTCACGGCGGCGATGAGGCGCAGCCACCTCACGGACACCCGCCTGACTGTCCCGCCACGGGCTCGGTCAGGGGATTTCGATCTGCGCCGTCTTCGTCCCGCCCGTCCTATCGCCCGTGCCGCGCCCGGTGGGCTGCAATCAGGTCCCGGTACCAGGCGTACGACGCCTTCGGGGTGCGGCGCTGGATGTCGAAGTCGACGTGGACCAGGCCGAAGCGCTGCTCGAAGCCCTCGGCGTGTCGAACACCCTGTCACCGTATCCCCTGGCGGCCGGTGGTAAGTGCTCGGTGGCGTGGCTCCAGAGGTATGCCAGGTCCGCGGCCTTGATCCACGAGAATGTCGGACTTCGGACGGTCTACAGGTAGCACCGCCGATATCTGACGCTGCCGACGATGCGGCCGACCCGGAGGGCGAGTTGGGCCAGCCATGCGGCGCGACTTTCCGCAGGGCCGACCAGGTCGGGCGCGTGCACCAGAATCCTCCACCAGGAGCCGGCGACGTCGCCCGGCCGCGAGGAGGGCATGCCGTGGCCTGCGAAGTCCCGAAATAGCTTTGGGTGCGAACGGCCGTAGCGGTAGAGCTGGCGTGCGATGGCCCGTGAATCACCACGGAGCCGGTAGTGCACGACGCCGTGGGGCGAGAAGGCCAACTGGTCCCCGGCCAGCTGGGCGCGCCAGAAGAACTCGACATCGTCGCTGCCGTAGCGGTAGCTCTCGTCGAAGCCGCCCAGCCGGCTCCACAGCTCCTTGTGGAACCCGCAGTTGGCTCCCGCCGGGTACGGCAGGAAGCCGAAGGTGTCGAGCAGTGCGTCGGCCTCCTTCGGCGGGCGCGCGGCGAGGGCCACCTGCGCGTTGAGCAGGCGGCGTTCGAGCGCGCCCCCGACGGCCGGGCTGGTTCGTAGGACGTCGACCAGGCCGGCCATCCATCCGGGGGCCACCACGTCGTCGGCGTCGCAGCAGAGCACGAAGTCACCGTGCGCGCGCCGGCAACCGATGTTGCGCGCACGGTTGACGCCGCAGTCCTCGGCGACGTCGACCACCCTGAGCTGCGGCATCCGCTGCTGCCAGGACCGCAGGAGCGCGCGGGTGCCGTCGCTCGATCCGTTCTCGACGACGATGAGCTCCCACCGGTCCGGATAGGTCTGCCGACGCAGGGCCTCCAGCTGCGCGGCTATCGTCAGCTCGGCGTTTCGCGCGGGCATGACCACCGAGACCAGGCTCACCGGACGATTGTTCTCGTTCATCCGGCGCTCCGCGCACCCGGGCTCAGTGCCTGGACGGCATGGAGCACGGCAGCGGTGTCGCGCAGGTCCGCCAGAACCGAATCAGCTCCCGCCTCCCGCAACGCGGCGCCGCTGCTCGCGCCCGAGGCGACGGCGATCACCCGAGATCCGCCGATGCGTCCCGCGTGCACGTCCTGCGGAGTGTCGCCGATCAGGAGGGTGCTGTCGGAATCGAAGTGGTGCCCGTACGCGGCAGCTGCGCGCCGCCGGGCCACCGGGAGGAGAGCAGCCCGCTCGCGGGCGTCGCTGCCGTAGGCGCCGACTCCGATGTCCACGAATCCCGCCAGCCCGAACAGCCGCAGCTTCAGGACGGCGTTGGCCCGGAGATTCCCGGTCAGCACGGACTGCGCCACCTCCCGCCGTGCTCGCAACGCCCGCAGGGCCTCGACGGCGCCGGGCAGGACCCGTCCAACCGTACGGAGCTCGGTGGCCCGCCGACGGAGTTGCGTGGCCAACTCAGAGGCGACCCGGCTCTGTTCGACCCCGTTGATACCGTGCCGGACGAACAACTCGTCCATGATGTCCAGTTCGGTGCGGCCTGCGGTGGCGACCCGGTGGCGGGCCGGCCTGCCGGTGAGGCGTTCGAACGCGAGCGGGTAGACGGCCTCGCAGCCGGCCCCGCAGTCGATCAGCGTGCCGTCGATGTCCCACAGGAGGAGGATGCGCTTCATACCCGCGCTGCCCGTCGCCCAGCAGTCGGCCCGGCCGCGAACGGGCCCCGCCGCGCGGTACAGGCCGCACCATGCCTGGCTGCGAGGTCCAGTGCCTCGGCGGTGGCCGAGCCGGCGGCGAGCGCATACGTGAGGACGGCCGCGAAGTTGTCCCCCACCCCGTAGGTGTCCACCAGGGGGCCCGGTGCGCGGGCGGGTCGGTAGCGACGGGGGGGCTGGCCACCACAGGTGAACACACCGCCGCGATGACCTTCGGTGCTGACCACGAGATCCGGCGGCCTGCGCAGCAGCGCCGGGTCGCACCGCTCTGCCGGGTCGCAGCCGCTGCCCACCAGCGCGTCGACCCTGACACCGGAGTCCAGCACGGTGGTGAATTCACGCGCCGTCACCACGAGCACCCTGGCCTGACGGGCCCGGCGCAGCAAGGCAGCATCCCCAGCGGTGAAGAACACCGCGTCGAACGACGCCAGTTCCCCCCAGTCGAAGGGATCTGCCGCGGCGGGTTGCAGGCGTTCGCCCAGGGTGATGGTGGTGCGTTCACCGAACCGGTCGACCATGCTCACCGCCGCGCGCGTGGGGCCGGCCCGGGAGGCGGCCAGCACCCGTACGCCCCGGTGCTCGAGTTCCGCGCGCGAGCGCCGCGCCGCGTGGTCGTCGCCGAAGGCGGTGAAGAACGTGCAACCGCCGGTCAGTTCGGCCAGCCGGACGGCCGCGACCGCACCACCCCCTGCCGGGCCCCGCCAGAGCCGCTCCGCGTGGATCACCTCACCGGCGGTGGGCACCTGGTCAAGACCTGCGATCGTCGTCCACTCGACGTGTCCCACCACGGCCACCCGCGGCCTGCCCGAGGGCGCCGCCGCACCGGCGGGGTGGATCTCTTCGTCCATGACTCCTCGACTCTCGCGCCGACCGTGCGTCGGCACCCCTCCGAGTCGATCACCGTCCGGCCATCCACGCCGCGCGAAATACTCCGACCGAGGGTATGTTGGCGAACTATGAATGGCGAGCCTGTTGCGGCTCCGCGATGATGGATGCCCGGGTGCTTCGAATCCGTGTACAAACTCCTAGCCGCGCGGCCTTCTACCGCCCGACGGAGGTGAACGTGAGGGAAGTGCATGCGGTCCTCTTCGATTTCGACGGGACGCTGTGGGATCCGGAATCCGAGATCTTCCGCGCCCACGCGGAGATCTTCCAGGACTTCGGTCATCAGCTCGCGATGGACGTGTGGTCATCGCTCGTCGGCACCATCGGGTTCGACCTGTGGACACATCTGGAACGGCTCACCGGGCGCACGGTGGACCGACGCGAGGTGCAGGAGCGGCTTCACTGCCGGCAGCGGGAACTGCTCGGCGGGCTGTCCAGCCGGCCCGGCGTACAAGGAACCCTGCGGGCGGTTGATGCGCTGGGATTGACCCGTGGGATCGTCAGCAACTCGACCCGGGAATGGATCACCCGATACACCCGGCAATGCGGTATCGCCCAGGGGTGGAGCACGGTGCAGTGCGCCGACGGAGACCGGGTCAGCGCGAAGCCCGCGCCGAACCTGTACCTCGCGGCACTCGCCTCCCTGGGAATTCCCGCCGGGCGGGCGGTGGCATTCGAGGATTCACCGAGCGGCGTGCGTGCGGCGAAACGGGCCGGCATTCGATGCGTCGTCATACCCAATTCAATAACCGCCTCGCTCGATCTCGGTGAGGCGGATCTGCGTTTCGAATCGTTCGATCAGATCGATCTGTCAGGAATTCTCAGAGGGAAGTCTATGGAACAGGTCAGCACCGCGGCACCGAAGCGGCCGTCCGGGACGGACGCCGCCGACGTCCTTCAGCACTACTACTACCTGCCGGACAAGCTCCGGGTGGTCAGGGGCGAGGGTGTCTACCTCTACTCCGATGACGGTCGGCGCTATCTCGACTGCTCCTCGGGGACGTTCAACCTGAGCCTGGGCTACGCCCACCCCGAGATCGTGGCGACCGTCCGCGAGCACGCCGGCCAGCTCATCCACGTCACCTCGAAGTTCCAGACCGAACCGCTGAACGCGCTGGTGTCGAAGCTGGCCGAGGTCTCACCACCGAACCTCACCCGGGTACACCTGAAGTCGGCGAGCGGCTCCGACGCCAACGAGAGCGCGGTGAAGATCGCCCAGGTCCACACCGGGAACTCCGACGTGATCACGCTCTTCCGCGGGCACCTGGGCCAGACCCTCGGCATGATCGGCGCCTCCGGCGCCGCGTTCCGGCGCACCCCCTTCCCCTCGCACCTCCCCGGTGTCGTGCACGTCCCCGATCCGCACTGCCTGCGCTGCTTCTACGGGCAGGAACGGGCCACCTGCGGCCTGATGTGCGTCGAGCGGATCAACGACTTCATCGACTACGCGAGCACCGGCCGGGTGGCCTGTGTGGTGCTGGAGCCGATCAGCGGCAACGGCGGCAACGTGGTCCCGCCCGACGGCTATCTGAAGGCGCTCAAGGAGCTGTGCGAGGAGCGCGGCATCGTGTTGGTCTTCGACGAGATCCAGACCGGGTTCGGACGCACCGGCCGCATGTTCGCGGCCGACCATTTCGGTGTCACCCCGCACATGATGACCTTCGGCAAGGGGCTCGGCGGCTCCGGGATGCCCATCGCCGGCATCCTGACCGAGGACCGGCTGGCCGGTGTGGAGGGGCACCACATCAACTCGACCTTCGGCGGCAACGTGATGGCCGCCGCGGCCGCTCTGAAGACACTTGAGATCATCGGCCGCCCCGGGTTCCTGGAGAACGTGCGAGCCGTCGGCGCGTACGTTCTCGACCGGCTGCGCGACCTGGCCACGAAGGTGCCGTTCGTTCAGGAGGTCCGCGGTGTGGGGCTGATGATCGGCATCGACATCGTGGACCGTGCGGGCCGGCCCGACCCTCAGCTCACCAACCACCTGGCCGAACTCGGCATGGACCACGGGCTGCTGCTGCGGACCTCGCTGTACGGGCACGGCAACGTGCTGAAGGTCCGACCGGCGCTGATCATGACCCGTCAGGAGGCGGACGAGATGTGCGACCTGCTGGAACGACTCTTCCTCTCGGTCTCATGAGGGGCCTGGTCCAGGAGCTGTCCCGGCGAATCCGGGCAGCCGTCCGCACCGGCCTGCACGACGTCGGCAGCCGCTACGTGACGGGCACGGCGAAGGGGGGAGACGCCGAGTTCCCCGTCGATGTGCTCGCCGAACGCGCCGCATGGGACTTCCTGAGGGAGCAGAACGAGCCCGTCGCCGTCTACACCGAGAGCGAGGGGCTGCGCACGCTCGGCCGGAACCCCGCGTACGTCCTGATCATCGATCCGATCGACGGCACGCGCGGTGCTGCCGCCGATCTGGAGATGGCCTGCGTATCCATCGCCGCGGCCCCCTTCGGTGAGGCGCCCGCCATCGGGGACATCCGGTACGCGATGCTCCAGGAGATCAAGTCCGGCAACTGGCTCTACGCCGACGCCCAAGGGGCCGGGATCGAGTCCGGCGGCTATCCCGCTCCGGTACCCCAGCCGTCGTCCAGCGTCGATCTCGACCGGATGTTCTGGTCGCTGGAGTTCAACGGCCATCCGGCGGAGTTGATGACCGGTGCCTACGGCCACCTGATCGACGCATCGGCCAACACCGGCGGCGTGTATGTGTTCAACAGCGCCTCCTTCTCCATCTCACGGATCATCACCGGACAGATGGACGCCTACGTCGACATCGGCAACCGGTTGCTCCGCGACCGCCCTGCCACCGAGGCGGACTTTCGCCGGGTCGGCCGCGGGAGCATCCTGCATCTGTTCCCGTACGACATCGCAGCCTCGGTGTTCCTGGCGGAACGGGCCGGGGTCACCATCACCGACGCCTACGGCAAGTCGCTGCACGACACCTTGCTCCTGGACATCAGCCCGTTCAACCAGCGGTCGTGCATCGCCGCCTGCACACAGCAGCTGCACACGGCACTGATCGACTCGATCCGCTGGTAGGCGGGGCGGCGAAGCTCAGCGAGGAGACACCTGTGGTGACCGATCGCCGGCACATCACGGCCATGACCTCCCGCCCGCCCGGCGGGTGGACCGACGAGGCGGCCCTGGCGGCCGTCACCGACACCCTCGGCCTCGAAGTCGCACACGAGATCCTGGACGGCGGATCCCCGGCCCGGGTGTACCGGGCCACCACCTCGGCCGGGGAGGACCTGGCGGTCAAGGTCCTGGTGCCCGCACAGGGCGCCGTGGACGGCCACGACCTGGTGTCCTTCCGCCGCAAGCTGGGCCAGATCGAGCTACTGCGTACCCTGGCACCGCGGTTGGCGGCGCACTACCTGCCGATCGTGCACTTCGTCGATGGTGACGGATGGTCGGCCTGTACGACGCCGTTCTACGACTCGGCGGACCTGGCGGCGCCCCTGCGGGAGTCGCCACAGGGCACGCGGGAGTTCTTCAGCCGGTACACGGCGCTCGTCAAGACCCTTGTCCTGGACGGGTACGCCGTGCAGTCCCACCCCACCCCGGCCGGATACCTTACGGAAGTCGTCGTGGGCCGGTTCCTCCGGCGGCTGCCCGCGTTGCGGGGGGCGCTGCCCGCCGGCCTGATGACGGCCGAGCGCGTCACGGTCAACGGCGTGGCGTGCGAGGCCCCACAGCTCGTGCTGGAACGCCTGGCGGGCCGGTCGGCCCGGATGGCGCCGGCCAGGTTGATGGCCCCTGCCCACGGGGACGCCAACACACGCAACGTGCTGCTGTCCACCCGCCCCGGTGCGGCAGCGGGAGACTTCCGGCTCATCGATCCGCGCGGCTCCACCGAGCCGTGGGATCCGGTCTACGACGTGGCGAAGACGCTCTTCAGCCTCACCGTGTGGGATCCCGCGCTCCGGATGGGCTTCTCGGTGCGCAGGTCGAAGCGGTACGCCTACCAGGTGGGGTTCCGGCAGCCGCCCTTCCCGGGCTACCGCGCGGCGATTCACCGGTTCCTGCCCCACCTGGAGTCGTGCGAGGGCCTGTCGGGCTTGTTCCGCGACGATCCGGGCTGGACGCAGCGGCTCCTGCTCACGCACGACCTGCATGTCCTGGCGGAGGCGCCGTGCCGGCTTTCGGACCGCAAGCCGAAGCCCGACCTGCGGGGAAGGGACTCCGCACCCGCGGAGCTCGCGCTCGGCCACTATCTGCTCGGCACCCTGCTGATCAACGATCTCGCCCAGCAGCTCGGCCGCGCCGGGCGGGTGGACGCCGAGAGCCACCTGGCTCTGGTGACCGACCACCTCCCCGGCGGGTGACATGGCGAGCAGCCGGCCCGCAGATGGCAGGCCATCAGGTGGGCGGCAGGCCCGCCAGGTGGGCGAGCGCGGAGTCCAGTCCGGGGCCCAGCAGGCGGTGCCGGGTGCTGCGCAGCACCAGCCGCGGCGGGCGGCGGCAACCGGGGCAGGCCTCCTTCTCCTGGGCGGCCACCACCTGGGTGGGCAGGTCCAGTGCCTGCTGGACTCTGGACATCAGCTCGAATCGGGTCACCACATCGCTGCCGCCGTAGTGCACGACACCCGTGCGGTCCCACAGCCGGGCCAGGGCCGGGCCGAGGCTGGGAAGGTAGACGGGGGCGCAGACCAGGTCCGTACGGGCGGTGGTCGTCGGCTGGGCCAGCCGTGCCAGGAAGGTGTTCGACCAGGGGCCGCGTCCGAAGACCAAGGGGATCCGTACGATCAGGTGTGCGCCGTCGGCGAGCAGCAAGTCCTCGGCTGCCGCCTTGGTCCGCCCGTAGACGTTGACGGGGGATCGGGGGTCTTCCTCGGTGTACTGCTGGCGGGTGCCGTCGAAGACGTTGTCGCTGGACAGGAGGACCAGCTTCGCCGCCGAGGCGCGCACGGCATCCAGCAGCACCTCGACGGGGCGGACGTTGAGGCGGTGGGCCAGCTCCGGGTCGGCTTCGGCCGCCTCCAACGGGACCAGGCCGGCTGCGTGGACGACCAGGTCGAAGCCGTCGGCCACCAGCGCCGCCAGTCGCCGCTCGTCGCGCAGGTCCACGTGGACCAGCCCCGCGATCGACCGGGTACCGAAGGTGCCGACGACATTGTGACGGGGTGTCAGGTAGGTCCACAGGCCGCCCCCCACGAACCCCGACGCGCCGAGCAGCAGGATCCTCAGGCGCGAGTTCGACGGGAGTTCGCTCCCGCCCGGCCGCCGAAACAAGCTCATATCAGGCATTTTATGACACTTTTGGTGAGAGCTCCGATGGGAGGCTGTGATGAAGGCCATCGTCTTCGAAGATGTGGGCCTGGCGGGCATCCACGATCGTGAGGTCCCTTCCTTCGACGTCGGCGAGGTCCTGGTCAAGGTGGCCGCCACCGGTGTCTGCGGCACGGACCGGGCGATCCTGCTGGGTGAGTTCCCGGCACGACGCGGTGTGGTGCTGGGGCATGAGGCGGTCGGCGCGGTGGCCGCGGTCGGATCCGGCATCAGCTCGGTGATGCCGGGCGACCGTGTGGTGATCAACCCGACGTACTACTGCGGCCGGTGCCGTCCCTGCCGCCGAGGGATGCCGGCGCACTGCGCGGCGAAGGAAGGCCGGGAGGTCGGCGTCGACCGTGACGGGACGATGGCCGACTTCGCCGTCGTGCCCGAGCGCTTCGTCCATCAGCTGCCCGTCTCGGTGTCCTACCGGCGAGGGGCGCTGGTGGAACCGCTCGCCTGCGTGCTCAACAACCTGAGGGCAGCTCGGCTGCGGTGGGACGACCAGGTGCTCGTGCTCGGCGGCGGCCCCATCGGCACACTGTGCGCGATGGTCGTGGCACGGCGCGGCGCCAGGGTGACACTGACCGAGCGTGATCCGAGGAGGGCGGAGATCGCCCGCCTGATGCTGCCGCGAACGGTGCGGGTGATTTCCCCGGAGGAGGCGGCCGGGTCAGGCAGGCCGGTATCCGACGTGGTCATAGATACGACAGGGTCGGTACCGGGTGATGTCCTGAGCGCGGTGGCGGCCGGGGGCACCGTCGTGGTGATGGGCGAGCGGGAGGCCGGCGTCGCCACCATCCCGCTGAGGGCTCTGGTGACCAGGGGGATCCGTCTGGTGGGGGCAGGACCGTACCGGCCGACGGACTTCGAGCTGGCGCTGGACCTCGCACGGGATCTGCCACTCGAAGAACTGGTGACCCACGTGCTGCCGCTCGAACGGTACACCGAGGCCCTGGCGCTGCTGGCGGTCGCACCCGACGGGCGGGGACGGCCGTCGCCCGGCCGCGGGTACAGTGCGATGAAGGTCCTGCTCGCCCCGGACGAGAACCCGGCCTCATGAGCGCCGGACAGGATGGTGCGCACCCGTCCTTCGTGGACGGAACGCTTTGGCTGGACGACCGCCCCCGGTTCCTCATCGCCGGTGAGTACCCCTACTACCGGGATCACCGCGGGCGGTGGGCGGCCAAGCTGGGCGCCATGCGCGACGCCGGCATCGAGGTGGTGACCTGCTACGTTCCCTGGCGGCACCACGAGATCAGCCAGGGCGGCGGCCGGCGGTTGTGCTTCGACCGGGACGGCAACCGCGATCTGGCCGCCTTCCTGGAGCTGATTGCGGCGACGGGCCTGCTCGCACTCCTGAAGCCGGGCCCCTTCGTCCATGCCGAACTGCCCTTCGGTGGACTGCCCGACCGCGTCAGCCCCACCCTCGATCCGGATCGGCACGCCGCACGGTCGGCCGACGGCCGACCGCTGCCCTGCCAGCAGTTCGCGCTTCCGTCGGTTCTGGACCCGAAATTCCTGAAGGATGCGACAGGCTGGCTTCGCGCTGTCGGCCGGTTCCTCCGGCCATTCGTTCATCCGCAGGGGCCGGTCGTCGCCGTCCAGATCGGCAACGAGGGGCACTACGGGGAGACCGCCCTGCCGATCGACGCGCTCGACTACTCGCAGCCTTGTGCCGACGCCTTCGCCCGCTTCGCACCCGGCGTGGAGGCACCCACCCGGGCGGAGTGTCCGCCGTCCCCGAACGGGCTGCTCTCCCTGGTCAGCTGGGGGCAGTGGTCGGCCGAGGTCCTCGCCACCGGGATGGCGGGGCTGGCCGAGGCGCTCGGGCCGGACATCCCCGTCTTCACCACGTACTCGCCGCCGGCCAGGGCCGACCGCATCCCCGGCCGGGCGGCCGGACGGTACGACGCCTGGTTGGCCAGGAACAGAGTCGGCGCGCCCACTGCCCTGCCCCGCGCCTACACGAGCTGGGCGGGCAACGTGCTGACGGACGAGGAGGCGCTGGTCAACTACGTTCTGGCGGCCAAAGGGGGACGAGGCCCCAACATCGAGGAGAACTGGGGGCTCCGCTGGGCGGATGCGAGCTGCGCCTTCCCGGTGGTCCCGATCCACCACACCCTGCTCGGCGTGGCGTGCGGGGCGACCGGCATCAGCGTCTATCCGGCCTGCGCCACTGCGGGCTGGGGCGACCACCTTGCGGTGGATCGCTCCTGGTTGACGGAGACGGCCGGCGATCCCGCGCAGTTCGATCCGCCGTACGGGGACGCCGCTCCGATCCTGGTCGACGCCGGCCCGGGCCCGGCCTTCGCCGCCGTACAGGTGCTGACCCACTTTCTGGCCGGCCAGCAGGACGTGCTGGCCGTCTCCCGCCCGGAGCCCGGAGTGCGGTGGGGTGTCCATCCGCCGTACGCGGCAATCGGTGCGTGGTACCGGGCGACGAGCCGGCGCAGCGTCGGGGCCGCGGATCGGCCCGTGCCCTCGGCCGGCTGGACCCTGCTGCCCTTCGTCGCCCACTGCCTGCGACACAACCTGCCCTTCCAGTTGGAGGAACTGACCGGCCGGGTCGCACTCGACCCTGATGCAGGGCCACTGGTCGCAGTGTCGGGCCGCTTCATGGAGCAGGCACTGCAACAACGGCTCGCCACGTTCACCGAGCAGGGCGGGTCGCTCCTCGTGGTGGGGGAACTCCCCCACCTGGATGAGAACCTGCGCTCCTGTACCGATCTGGCCGATGCCGTGCGGCGGCGCGCCGCGCCGCTGGGCGAGCCGGCCAGGGTGCGCGCGGTGGCCCTCGGCGGGAAGCCCGTCGGAACGGCCGTCGAGGAGTGGCTTGGCGAGAGCAGCGGCGTACCTCGGCGTACCGGACCGCGGGAATGGCTCGAGCTGCGCAGGACCACCGCGGAACCCGAGGACGTGCTCGTCTTCCTCTTCAACCGCTCGGGCGGACCCTTACGGGCACGCACCACGTGCGGGGAGCACGTCGTCGCCGTCGACCTCGTCGGGGACGGATGCGCCGTCGTGCGGGTGTCCAACGGACGGCTGGGGGCGTGCTACGTCAAGGGGCTGAACGAGCGGACCGGCGCGGGGGTGCCGGTCCGGGTGCGGGTCGGACGCGATCTGCTGAACGCCGACCGGCCGTGCGACCTGTCCGCCGTGCGCGGGCCGGGCGGCTTCGGGCTGCGCACCGCCGCAGTGCAGGGCAAGGCCCGCGTGCTCCTTCCGGAGAGGCCATGACACCGTCGTCCCCATCGCTCCCGGCCGCCGCCCCGGCAGAGGCCGTCGGCGTCGATGTCGGCGCCACGAAGATCGCGGCGGTGCGGGTGGCGGCCGACGGCACGGTGTCGGTGCGGGCCCGCTGTGCCACACCGCGCCGCACGGCGAACGCGCTGGTCGGTGCCATCAGCGACCTGGTGGCGCAGGTGCGGAGCAGGCGGGTCACCGCGGTCGGCGTCGGGCTGCCCGGGATGGTCGACGCCCGTACCGGGGCGCTGGCCTTCGCGCCCGGTCTGGACTTCGCGCGAGCTCCGCTTCGGACGCTGATCGCGGACGCGGTGGGACTGCCGGTGGTGACCGACAACGACGCGAACGCGGCCGCGTGGGCCGAGTACCGCCTCGGTGCAGGGCGCGGACATGACCACCTGGTGCTGGTGACGCTGGGCACGGGTCTGGGCTGCGGCGTGGTCGTCGCCGGCCGTCTGCTTCGCGGCTCGCACGGCTTCGCGGCCGAGGCCAGCCACCTGACGGTCGATCCCCGCGGCCCACTGTGCGAGTGCGGCAACCGCGGATGCTGGGGAGTGTCGGCGTCCGGCGCCGCCATCGCGAGACTCGGGCGCCAGGCTGCGGCGGCCCACCCGACGTCGCTGCTGGCCCGCCTGATCGGCCAGGGCCCCGCAGGCGCGGGAGAGGCGGTCACCGAGGCCGCCCGCAGCGGCGATGAGCAGGCCCTGGCGATCCTGGACCGGGTGGGAGCGCTCACCGGCACCGGACTGGCCGCCTTGGCCAACCTGTTCGATCCCTCCGTGATGGTCGTCGGAGGCGGTCCGATCTCCGCAGGAGAACTGCTGCTCGCACCCGCGCGCGCCTCGTTCGCCCGCTGGCTCTATTCACCCGGAGATCGCCCGCCCGTGCCCGTACTGACGGCCCGCTTCGCCAATGATGCCGGCGCGATCGGCGCCGCACTGCTGGCGATCGATCGGGCCCCGGACCTCGGGAGGATCTGAGCTCGTCACCCAACTACCTTTCATACTCCGTCCTGTAAGTGTCAATCATGTCGCGATACCAGGTGTACGAGGCCTTGGAAGTACGCCTCTGCGTCGTGAAGTCGACGTGGACCGGGCCAAAGCGCCGACCGAACCCCTCGGCCCCGGGTCGGCCCGGTCGTGCTTGAGACGCGGTGCATCGGTCAAGGTCAAGCCTTCCCCTTGCACACATCGCTCCGCCGGTGGCGTCCCGACGATCCGCAGGGACGGAGGCTGCCATGCCCTCGGCGAGGGCCTTGTCGAGGTGGATGTCCCGGGTCGGCACGGAGACCCGCCAACTGCCGGTCTCCGGATCACTTGCCTGTTCCAGGTGCTGAAAACCCGTGCTGCTCATGCGGAGGAGATCGGGCATTGACACCTCCAGCGACATGATCAATCATCGAGCGAGACGCTGGATCAGAACGGCGACCAACCTTTCTCCCTGTTCAGACAGTTGGCCGTTGACTGCCTGTCCTGCCAGGAAATGAGCACGCGGTGGGTGAGATGGTGGATACACGCCGGGCCGAACATCCGCTCCGCCGAGGGGCACTTGTGGAAGGAGGCGGCCGTTCCGCCCGCGCCGGCCATACGCGGTCTCCGCTCATCGGCAGGCACTGAGTCCGCCTGAACGAGGAACAGCCCGGCGACCCATTGTGGGCGCGCCGCTGATAGGCACACCAGGTGTCCGCAGTCCGAGCGGCGCACCCGTCGAGTAGTCATTCATCCCCTCGCGCCCGCCGCCGGGCCGGTGAGTTGTTTTCTCACGCCTCCCCAACTGTCCTCCAATCAGAGGAAAGAGCTGGCTTTGCCGACGATACGCACCTCCCCTTCGACCACCAGCAGCCACCGCGACGGGTCACGGCACGACTCAGACGAATCGGCGGCGGCCCGCCGGGACGAACCGCAGCCGCTCTCCTTCGCGCAGCAACGGCTCTGGACGCTGGCTCAGCTGACCGACGCCGGCGAGGCCTACAACGAGTCGGTCGTCCACCGGCTGCGCGGGCCGCTGGACCATGGGGTGCTGGCCCGGGCGCTGGACACGATCGTCGTTCGGCACGAGGTGCTGCGGACCCGCCTGGTCCCCACGGACGGCGACGTGCACCAGTGGATCGATCGGCCGGGCATCGGGTACCCGCTCCTGACGGACGATCTGACCGGTGTCCCCGATCCCGAAGCGCGGCTGGCCGCCCTGCAACGTGCGGAAGCCACCGCACCCTTCGATCAGGCCAGCGGCCCGCTGGCCCGTGGCCGCCTGGTCACCTTGGCCGCGGACCATCACGCGTTGCTGCTCACGATGCACCACACGGTGTTCGACGGATCGTCCATGGACGTCATGATGCGCGAACTCACCGTGCTCTACTCGGCGTTCCTCCGCGGCGACGACGACCCGTTGCCACCGTTGCCCCTCCAGTACGCCGACTACGCCCGCCGCCAGCGCGAGTGGATGGACAGCGAGGAGCAGACCTCCCAGGCCGCGTACTGGCAGCAGAACCTGGCCGGTGCCCCGCCCTTGCTCGAACTGCCGACCGACCGGCCTCGCCCGCCCGAGCAGAACTATCACGGCGGCCGGGTGGCGATCACCCTGGACGAGGAGCTGACGGCCGGCCTGCGGACGCTCGCGCGGCGGCACGGCGGCACCCTCTTCGTCGCCGCGCTGACGGGCTGGTCCCTCATGCTGTCGCGGCTGGCCGGAGAGACCGACATCGTGGTCGGCGTACCGACGGCGAACCGCCGCAGCCGTGATCTCGCCGGACTCATCGGTTTCTTCGTCAACTCCCTGGCCGTGCGGGTCGACCTGTCCGGTGCACCGACGGTCTCCACCGCACTGGGTCGGACACGCGCCGCCGTCCGTGGGGCGTTGGACCACCAGGACCTGCCGTTCGAGCGTGTCGTGGAGTTGGTCAACCCGCCGCGCAGCAACGCCCATTCGCCGCTGTTCCAGACCATGTTCGCCTGGCAGCCGTCGCGCAGCGGCCTGTTGGACCTGCCGGACGTCGAGGCGGAGCCCCTCGAAATCCCCTTCGCCGCCGCCAAGTTCGACCTCGCCCTGTCGCTGGCCGAGGAGAACGGCCGTCTGGTCGGCCATCTCGACTACGCCACCGCCCTGTTCGACCATGACAGCGCCGAACGCTATGCGGGCTACCTGCGACGAGTGCTGGCCCAGATGGTGGACGAGCCCGACGTGCAGGTCGCGGAGCTCGCGCTGATGGACGCGGACGAGCGGCACCGGCTGCTCACGGACTGGGACGCCACCCAGGGCGCCGAAGCCGTACCGCCCTCCGGGCTGGGCGGCCTGATCGAACGCTTCGAAGCGCAGGCGCGGGCCCGCCCGGACGGACCGGCGCTCGTCTGTGCCGGTGAGCGAACCGACTACGCCACGCTGGAGCGGCGCGCCAACCGGTTGGCGCACGCGCTGATCGCGCGCGGGATCGGACCCGACCAGGTGGTCGGCCTGCACGCCGGACGGTCCACGGAACTGGTCGTGGGTGTCCTCGGCATCATCAAGGCGGGTGCCGCCTTCCTCCCGCTCGATCCCGGCCAGCCCACCGAGCGGCTGACCGCCATGGTGGCGGACTCCGCGCCGGCCCTGGTACTGAGCACCGCGACCTCCAAGGACGGCTGGCAGGACCTGCGCACGGTCGAGGCGGAGGGTGTACGTGACGACGCCCCAGCGATCGCGGTCGGCCCGTCGCACCTGGCCTACGTGCTTTACACCTCGGGCTCCACCGGCCGCCCCAAGGGCGTCGCGGTGACGCACGGCAGTGTGCTCAACCTCTTCGACACCTGGCTCGCCCGGTTCGGCGCGACACCCGGTGAGGCGACTTCCGCGTGGTCCAGCATCGGCTTCGACGCGACGATCCACGAGATCCTGCTGCCGCTCACCACGGGTGCCGTGCTGCACGTCGTCCCCGACGACCTGCGCGCCGACCCCGAGGCGCTGATGGAGTGGATGCGCCGGCACCGCATCGTGCAGGCGTTCCTGCCTCCGGCGTACATCCGGTGGATCGACGAGGCACCCGAGGAGCGCCTGGCGGGTCTCGCCCTGCGCCAGCTGCTGACCGGCGTGGAGTCCCTCCCCGAGATCGCGCTCCACCGCATGACACAGGTGCTGCCCGGCCTGCGGATCTGCTACGGCTACGGCCCCACCGAGAGCACGCTCTACTGCACCTTCTACACCGACCCGCAGCCCCTCGACCGACCTTGCCCGATCGGCCGGCCGCTGGGCAACACCCGCCTCTACCTGCTCGACGAACGGCTCCAGCCGGTGCCCGCCGGGGTCACAGGAGAGGTCTGGACCGGTGGCGCCGGACTCGCCGCGGGCTACCTGAACCGGCCGGACCTGACGGACGAACGGTTCCTCCCCGACCCCTTCGTACCGGGTGAGCGCATCTACCGCACCGGCGACCTCGCCCGCCGACTCCCCGACGGCAACGCCGAGTTCCTGGGCCGCCGTGACGATCAGGTCAAACTGCGCGGCTTCCGGATCGAGCCCCGCGAGGTGGAGGCGGCACTGCTGGCCGTGTCCGGTGTGCGCGAAGCGGCCGTCCTCGCCGACCGCGACGAGGCCGGCGAACTGCGCCTGGTGGCCACCATCGGCCGGGGCGGCGCCGAGCCGAGGCAGCCGCACGAGTGGCGCGCCGCGCTGTCCGAGCGGCTGCCGGACTACATGATTCCCGCGCTCTTCGTCGAACTGCCCGCGCTGCCGCGGGGCCGCAGCGGCAAGCTGGACCGCGCCGAACTACTGCGGCAGGCCCGGGCGGCCGTCCCTCGGCAGGTCAACACGGCCACCCCGCGCGACCACGTCGAGATGGCCCTCTACCGCATCTGGAAGCGCGTGCTGCTGCACCCCGCGATCGGCATCACCGACAACTTCTTTGAGATCGGCGGCACTTCGATCTCCGCCATCAAGGTGGCGGCCGCCGTCCGCGAGGAGTTCGGCGACACCCTGCCCATCCGTGACGTCATCGCGCACCCGACGATCGAGACGCTGGCCAAGCGCCTGCGCACCGGCGCGGCCCGGCAGCGGAGCGGCAGCCTGATCGAGTTCCGTGCGGGCGACGGACGCCGGCGGGTGGTCTGCGTCCACCCAGCCGGCGGCACCGCCTTCTGCTACCTCTCGCTTGCCGCCGCGCTGCCGGAGGAGATCGGCGTGTACGGCATCCAGTCACCCGGCCTGGACCCCGGCGAAACGCCGCTGCCCACCGTCGAGGCCATGGCGCGGCACTACCTGGAGCTGGTCGGGCCGCGCGCGGACGAGTCGCTGGTGCTGTGCGGGCTCTCCTACGGCGGACTGGTCGCCCACGAGATGGGACGGCTGCTGGCCGAGGCCGGGCACCCCCGGTTCAGCGTGGTCCTGCTCGATACCCGTGGCACCGACGACCCGCAGGAGCGGGCCGCGATCGAGCCCGTCGAGGCGGCGGACTTCCGCGAGAAGCTGGTCAGGTTCAACGGGATGTACCCGGGCATCGAGGACGACCAGATCGACCGGTACTTCCGGATCTACAACCACAACCGGATGTCCGCCCGCGATTACCTCGTGCCGCCGTCACCGGCCCGGCTGGTGTTCGTCCAGGCGTCCGAGGGAGGGGGGGACGAGGCGGCAGAGCGCGAAGCCCGCGCGTTCTGGCAACGGCGCGCCGGCGACGGCCTGTTGGTGGAGCCGGTGGGCTGCGGCCACTGGGACATGCTGGAGAGCGACGCGGTGCCGCGGATCGCGGAGCTGATCGAGGCGGAACTGCCACGGGTGCCGGACCCGGCCTCCCCCCTGCCGTCGGTGTCCTCGACCGGCGACCTGCACGCCGTGCGGGAGGCGTGATGCGAAGCACTGCCGAACCCGCCACCGCACCGCCCGTCACCGGCCTCGCCCAAGGCGTGCACGCGTGGGCGCTGCAGACCCCCGGCGCGCTCGCGCTGATCGACGGCGACCAGCGGCTCGACTACGCCGCCCTGGACGAGGCCGGAACGGCGGTGGCCGACGGGCTGCGCCGCAGCGGAGTCCAGCCCGGCCAGGCGGTGGCGGTCCACCTCCCCCGCTCCTGGCAGCTGGTCTGCGCCATGCTCGGCGTCCTCCGCGTCGGCGCCAAGGTCGTGCCGCTCGACGCGCAGAGCCCGCCGGAGCGCCGTCGTCACATCCTGACCGACTCCGCCGCCGTGGCACTGATCCACGCGGAGGCAGCGCCCGAGGACCTGCCGGAGGGCGTACGCCCCCTCCCGGCAGCCGCCCTGCTCGCCACCTTGCCCGGCCAACACCCCACGCCGGAACCCATGTTCACCGGAGCGCCAGTCTCCTTCCTCTTCTACACCTCCGGAACCACCGGCCTCCCCAAGGGAGTGGAGGTGACGGAGAGCGGCGTGCTGCGGCTGGCCCGCCCGGGGTACATCAAGCTGGAGCAGGGTGCGCGCTACGCCTGCATGTCCAACCCCGCGTTCGACGCGCTGAACTTCGAGGTGTGGGCGCCGCTGCTGACCGGCGGCTGCTGCGTGATCATGGACGACGCGGACGTCCAGACCCCGCACCGGCTGGCGGCCGCACTGCTGCGCGAACGGATCGACACCCTCTTCGTCACCGTGGCACTTTTCAACGCCGTGGTGGACGCCGTCCCCGGCTGTTTCGCCGGCGTGGGGCAGGTGCTGGTGGGCGGCGAGCAGCTCAACGCCCGCCTGATACGCCGCTGGTACCGTCACAACGCGGACAGCCTCACCCGCTTGCACAACGTCTACGGCCCGACCGAGACCACCACGTTCGCGCTCTACCACCCCATCCCCCGGGACTTCGGCGCGGACGTCGTCCCGATCGGGCGCCCGCTGCCCGACACGCGGGCGGTCCTCGTCGTGCCGGGTACCGACCGGGAGGCCGCACCCGGCGAGGTCGCCGAACTCCACCTGGCCGGAGCCGGTCTGGCGGCCGGCTACCGCAACCTGCCCGAGGAGACCGGACGGCGTTTCGTCCGGCTGCCCTGGTACGACGACGGCCGTGACCTCCACTACCGGACGGGCGACCTGGTCCGTGCCGACCCCGACGGCGTCGTGGAGTACGTCGGACGCGCCGACCGCCAGGTGAAGGTCCGCGGCTTCCGGATCGAACCCGGCGAGCTGGAACGGCAGATCGTCAAGCACCCGGCCGTGCGGCAGGCGTACGTCTGCACCCGCCGCGACGGCGAGTACGGCCCGAACGAGCTGCTCGCCTACCTCGTGCTCGACGGCGAGCTGACCTTCGAGGAGTTCGACCGCCACCTGGCGAGCGGGCTGCCCGCCTACATGCGGCCCCACCACCTCTATCTGCTCGACGCGCTGCCGCTGAACGCCAACGGCAAGGTCGACCAGGCCGCGCTGCTGGACCGCGACGACCGGGCCTGGCGACGGACGAACGGACGGGGCACCGCCGCGACCGCCTGGCAGCGTGAGGTGCTGGAGCTGGTGGCGGAGGTCCTGGGCATGCCCGACCCCCGGCTCGACGACGGCTGGACCAGCGTCGGCGGCGACTCGCTGAAGGCGCTGCGGCTGCGCTTCGCGGTCAGGCGCCGCTGGGGCTGCGACCTGCCACAGTCCACCGTCCTACGAGGGGACTTCGCCTCGCTCGCCAAGGCCATCGCCACCGCCCGCGCCTCCGGACAGGCGCACTATCCCGTGCCGACCGGGCCCACCGAGGCCCGCACCGCCCCGGCGACCAGCGAGCAGCAGCGGCTGTGGCTCTTCCAGCAGCGCTCACCAGGCTCCCGCGCCTACGACGTGACCACCGCCGTGCGGATCAACGGTCCGGTCGACGCGGCGGCTCTCCGACGGTCGCTGCGACGCCTGGTGAACCAACACCCGGCGCTGCGTACCGGGTTCGAGGCGACGCCCGAGGGCCTGCGCCAGGTGGTGGGCGAGCCGTACGACCCCTGGACCGACCCCGGCACCAACACGCCCGACGACGAGAACGGCCAACGGGCTTTCGCCGAGGCGTTCTTCGCTCCTGCCTTCGACCTGGCGCGGCCCCGGATGCTGCGCGCCTGCTGGCTGCCGCAGGACGGGGGCGGCGTCCTGCTGCTCCACCTGCACCACATCGCCGTCGACGGCTGGTCGCTCAACGTGCTCTTCCGCGACCTGTCGGCCGGGTACGAGCCCGCCCTGAGCGGCGGGAACGGACCGCCCCGGGCGCAGCCCACGCCCGCGCTCACGCCGCTGGACTTCGCACACTGGCAGGCCGAGTGGTCCGACCACCCGGGATACCGCGCGCAGCGCGCCGAACTGCTGGCCCACTACACCGGGTTGGACGACGTCGCCGAGCCGCTGCAGCCGAGCCACGCCCGCCCGTTCTCCGAGGGGCGGCTGCTGCACACCACGCTGGACGTCGTGCGCCGCGCCCACGTCGACCGGCTCTGCAGCGAACTGGGCCTGACCCGTTTCCAGTTGCTGCTGGGCGTCTTCGCCTGGAGCCTGTACGCCGTGACCGGCCGGACCAGGCTGCGGGTGGCCGCTCCGGTGGCCAACCGGCCGGTGCAGGAGTTCGAGGCGGGCGTCGGCATGTTCGCGAACACCGTGCTGCTGCCGCTGTCCCTCACGCCCGGTGAGGAGCTGCGCAACCAACTGCGACGCCTGGGCGCCGGGGTGCGCGAGGTGCTGGACCGGCAGGACGTCACGCTGTCCGACGTGCTGGCCGACCTGGGCCCAGCGGCGGGGAAGTCGCCGTTCGACGTCCTCTTCGTCCAGGAGAACACCGACTTCGGGGCACTGGCCCTGCCATCCTGCGCCGCCCGCCCGCTGTGGTGGGCGCCGGCCGAGGCCAAGTGCCCCATGACCCTGTTCGTGGTTGAGCACGCCGGTGACCTGGACTGCGTGTGGGAGTACGCCGCCGACCACTTCGACGCCGCCCAGGTCGAGGCGATGGCCGGGCTGTTCCGGCGCGGCCTGGACCTGCTCGCCGCCGACGAGCCCGCCACCGTAGCCGAGTTGGCGGCTCCCTACCGCAACAGCCTGCCGCAGCACGGCGACGGCCCGACGGCGGAGTTGACGTACACGACCGTGGCCGACGGCTTCGCCCGGCAGGTCGCCCGGACCCCGGACGCAGCCGCCCTGGACGACGGTCTCCGCACGCTGAGTTACGCCGAACTCGACGCCCACGCGGCCGCGCTCGCCGTCGAACTGCGGTCGGCGTGCCCGGCACCGGACGAGGACGACCTCCCGCGCCGCGTCGCGTTGTACTTCGACCCCTGCGTCGAGCACGTGGTGGCACTGCTGGCGCTGGCCCGGCTCAACCTGACGATCGTGCCGCTCGACCCGTCCTACCCGCCGCACCTGCTGCGGCTGATCCTGAAACAGGCGGAGCCGCTGTGTGTTCTGCTGCCGCCGGGCGGTGAGGCGGCGTTCGACGCCGTCGACCCGGGCGGCGTAACGCGACACGCCGTCACGCTGGCCCCCGTAGGCACTCCCGCGCCCGCTCTTCCTCCGCACGACGGCATCCGGCCGCTCTACACCCTCTTCACCTCGGGCTCCACCGGGACTCCCAAGGGCGTCCAGGTGTCGGACCGGACCCTGTGCAACCTGCTCCAGTGGCAGGCTGAGGCGGGCGGCCTGGGGGCGCCCGCCGTGACCCAGCAGTTCTCCGCGCTCTCCTTCGACGTCTCCTTCCAGGAGATCTTCGGCACGCTCTGCGGAGGCGGCCGCCTGCACCTGGTGCGGCCCGGCTGGCGGCAGGACGGGCCGGCCCTGTTGGCGCAGCTGGAGTCGGCGGGGGTGGAGCGCGTCTTCATGCCCTACGTGGCCCTGCAACTCCTCGCCGAGCACGCCGTCCACCTCGGTCGTTACCCCGCTCGGCTGCGTGAAGTGGTCACTGCAGGGGAGCAGTTGGTCTGCACCGAGGCCATTCGACGCTGGTTCGCCGGCCTGCCGGGTGCCCGTCTCTTCAACCACTACGGCCCGACCGAGACGCACGTGGTGAGCAGCCTGTGCCTCGAAGGCGACCCCGCTCACTGGCCGGATCGCCCCGCCATCGGCCGACCCGTGGCCGGCGCCGTGCTGCGGGTGGTGGACGAGGCCGACCAGGCCGTCCCGGCCGGCTGCCCCGGCGACCTGCTCATCGGTGGCACGATGGCCGAGCGCTGCTACCTCGGCGAGGACGGACTGGGCGACGGGCGTTTCGTCGAACTGCCGGGCCTGGGGCTGTTCTACCGCAGTGGCGACCGGGCCCGCTTCGACCGGCAGGGCCTGCTGCACTACCTGGGCCGCGACGACCAGCAGATCAAACTGAGCGGTCACCGGCTGGAGTTGGGCTCGATCGAGGTGGCCCTGCTGCGGCACCCGGAGATCGTCAACGCCGTGGTGGCGCGCGACGGCAAGCTGCTGGTGGCCTGCTTCCAAGGTCGCGGACGGACACCCACGGCCGGGGAACTCACCGCCCACCTGGCCGCGTTGCTGCCCGCCTACGTACGGATCGACCGCTTCCGGCGTCTGGAGACCCTGCCCCGCACCCCCAGCGGCAAACTCGACCGCGCGGGAGCCCTGCGCTCCCCCGGTGAGGAGCTGCACGGACGTACGGGTGGCGCGCCCGTACTGTCGGAGCGCGAAGCCCGGCTGGCCGAGGCGTTCGAGGCGGTGACCGGCGCGGCCATCGGCCCCGACCGTTCCTTCTTCGACGCGGGTGCGTCCAGCCTGACGCTGATGCGCTACCACCTGTACTGCACAACGGAGTTGGGTCTGCGCTTCACGGTCGCCGAGCTGTTCGAGCACGTCACCGTACGACGGCTGGCCCGGTTCCTCGACGGACCCGGAGGCTCGACCGGTAGCACGGTGGGCACGACGGGTGCTCGGGCCGAGGCCGTGGCGGGTGACGAACCGATCGCGATCACCGGCATGGCCGTACGGCTCCCCGGCGCCCCGGACCTGGCCGCCTTCTGGGAGATGGTGACCGCCGCCGGCCGGGGCATCGAGCACTTCGACGCGGCGGACGGCCTGGTCGGGGCGCGCAGTCAGCTGGACGGACCGCTGGACTTCGACCCGGACCACTTCGGCATCAGCCGCTACGACGCCCGACTGATGGACCCTCAGCAGCGCCACCTGCTGATGGCCTGTACACAGGCGCTGGCCCATGCCGGAATCCACGATCCGTCGTCCGGTCCGCGAGTCGGCCTGATCGCCGGGGCGGGTGAGAACACGTACTTCCAGGCCATGCTGCGGGAGGCCGACCCCGGGTGGCTGCCCGACGGCTTCCGGATGGCCCTGCACCACGAGAAGGACTTCCTCGCGACCAAGGCCGCCTACCATCTCGGGCTGACCGGCCCGGCCTTCACCGCCCAGGCGGCCTGCGCGAGTTCGCTGGTCGCCGTCCATCTCGCCGCGGGCTTGCTCCGCCAGGGCGACGCCGAGGTCATGCTCGCCGGCGGTGTGCTCGTCGACCCGGCCCTGACCGGCGGCTACCGCTACCAGCCCCAGCACATCTTCTCCGTGGACGGCCACTGCCGGCCCTTCAGCGACGACGCGAGCGGCACGATCGGTGCCAGCGGCGTCGGCGTGGTGGTGCTCAAACCGCTGCGGCTCGCCCGGCGCGACGGCGACACCGTCTACGCGGTGATCACGGGCTCCGCGCTCAACAACGACGGTTCCGGAAAGCTCAGTTACAGCGCACCCTCACTCGCCGGCCAACGTGAGGTGATCCGCGCCGCCCTGCGCCGCAGCGGTCGCACCGGCGCGGACCTCGCCTACGTCGAGGCCCACGGCACCGGCACCCGCCTGGGCGACCCGGTCGAGGTCGACGCCCTGCGACAGGCGTTCGGCGTCGCCGATTCCGGCCGCTGCGCGCTGACGTCGGTCAAGAGCCAGATCGGCCACCTGGGTGCCGCCGCCGGTGTCGTCGGCCTGATCCGCGCCACCCTGAGCGTCCACCACGGCCTCATCCCGCCCAACGTCGACTTCCACGCCCTCAACCCGCACATAGCCGCCGACCCGACTCCCTTCTACATCCCTACGACCGGCCACAGTTGGCCGACCGACCGTCCCCGGGTGGCAGCCGTCAGCAGCTTCGGCATCGGCGGCACCAACGCCCACGTGGTGCTGGAGGCGCCCGCGCCGACGGTCCCGGCGTCCGGCGCCACGGTGACCGCCCCGGACGGCTGCCTCGTGCTGTCCGGCAGCAGTGCGGCTGCCCTGCGTACCGACGCCGCCCGCATCGCCGACTACCTGGCCGTCCGCCCCGAGGCCTACGGCGAGGTGCTGCGGCACCTGCAGGCGGGCCGGCCGGCCCGGCAGTGGCGGCTGGCAGCAGTCTGTCCCGACGCGTCCGCTGCGGTGGAGTGGTTGCGCACGGCCGTACCGGTCGCGCCGGTGGGAGCGGACGTGGCGTCCGTGCCGACTGCGGGCCGTACGGCGGGCGAGTTGGCCGACGCCTGGGTGGACGGGTGTGAGATCGACTGGCCGCAGGGTCCGGCACAGGCACCGTGGGACTTCCCGCCACCCGCCTTCGGGCTGGCGGCGTACGACTTCGAGCGCGCCACAGCTACGGCGCCCCACCCTGGGCCCGAAGGTCCACAGCGGCTCGCGGAAACCGACTGGCTGAGCCAGCCTCACTGGGTGCGGCTGCGCCGCGCGGCCACCACAGGCGGCCCTCGCAGGTCCGCCGTGCTGGTGGTGGTCACGGACGGCCCGGCACCCGCTGAAGCGATCCGGGTGTTCGAGGCAGCCTACGCCCGGGTCGTCCGGGTGAGCGCGACCGACGCCTTCGCCCGGCACGGGGAGGAGGTCTTCGAGGTCGATGCGACCGACCCCGCTTCGTTGCGCCGACTGCTCGACGTGGTGACCGCACAGGCGGGACAGCAGGGTGTCGACTGGCTGCACGCGCTGCCCCTGGGCGTCGCGGGCCCGGTCGGCCCGCGCTCCGTGAGGCAGGCCCGCTGGGCGTGCGTCGACGCGCCTGCCGCCCTCGTCCAGGCGCTGGCCGGGATGCCGGGATCACCCCAAGTGCGGCTGTGGTGGCTCTCGTACGGAGCCAGGCCCGTCGAAGGAGCCGTCGAGCGACCGGAGTCGGGCCTGCTCGCCGGAATCAACGAGGTCGCTCCGCAGGAGACTCCCGTGGACGGTCGCTGGGTGGATCTGCCGAGCGCCGCCCTGGCCGACTGGGCGGCGACGCTGACCGCCCTGCTCACCGGGGACGGCATCGGGCGCACCAGGCAGCTGGCCCTACGGCAGGGCTACTGGTGGCAGCAGGTCACCTCCCCGGTAGCCGTGGCCGAGGCGTTCGCTCCGGCGATCCCGCAGGGGGACGGCGTCCACCTGGTGCTGGGCGGTACTGGCGGTATCGGCGCGAGCGTGGCGGCCTGGCTGCTGGAACAGACGGGGGGTCGGGTCCTGCTGCTGGCCAGACGGCCGCAGCTGCCGGTCCAACTGGCCTGCTGGGCCGACCGGGTGGACCTGATCGAGGGGGATCTCGCCCAGGAAGCCGGGGTGGAGGAAATCCTGCGGCGCGTGGGCGGCCGTACCGCGCGGCTCGATAGTGTGGTCCACGCCGCCGGTGTCGGCACCGGCGGCCTCATCGTCCGACGCGACGCCGCAGCGACCAGCCAGGCGGCCAAGCTCAATGGCGCGCTGCTGGTCGAGCGGCTGATCGAGCAGTACGCACCGGCTCTCGCGGTCTACTGCTCCTCCATGTCAGCCCTGCTGGGCGGGGTCGGCCAGCTCGACTACGCCGCTGCCAACGGCCTGCTCGACGGCTTCGCCCACCACCGGCCCGGCGGCACCGGGACGGGTCCGCAGGCCACCGCGCGGCTCGGCATCGCCTGGGACGTGTGGCGGGAGACGGGTATGGCACTGCGCGCGCCCGCCACGGACGCCCGGCACCAAGCCCATCTGGCGACCGGCCTGACGGCCGACGAGGGGAAGCGGGTGTTCGCCCGCGCCGTGGCTCTCCAGCTACCCCAACTCCTGGTCTCCACCACGGACATCGAGAAGTCTCGGGTGTTCTACACCGTCCCCGCCCCGGCTCCGACCGCCCTGTCCGCCACGACGGCCGAGGAAGCCCTCTCCCCCGCCGACGTCCTCACCGACCGGCTCCGCGAGTGGCTGGGCGTCGAGCACATAGACCCGGATGAAGCCCTGTACGACCTGGGCGCCGACTCGCTGACCATGCTCGACCTGATCGGCTCGGTCAAACAGCACTTCGGCGTCGAACTCGAACTGTCCCGGCTGAGCCACCAGGTCTCCGTCAACGAGATCCTGACCCGGCTCGATGAGGCCGCCCCGCGCGGGGCGGGCGAGGCGGACGACGTGACGGTGGAGATCTGGCAGGAAGGTACCGGGCGCGACGTGCTGTGCCTGGTGCACCCGGTCGGTGGCGACATCCAGGCCTACCGGCCCCTGGTGTCCGCGATCGACCGGCGGCTGACCGTCTGCCTCATCGCCGACCCCGCCCTGCGCCGGACCGGCCCGCACCAACCCGCCCCGCCCGCGTGGCCGCTGGCCGAACGCGCCCGCCGCTACCACGCCGCGCTGCACGGACACCTCGCCGACGGCACGCGGCGCCTGTACCTGGCGGGCTGGTCCTTCGGCGCCTGGGCGGCGATGGGCATGGCGGCCGAGGCGGAGGCCGCCGGCCGGCCGGCGCAGGGGCTCTACCTGCTCGACCCGCCCGCGCCCGGCTCCGGCCCGCTGTTCCAGGGCTACGACGAGACGCAGCTAGAAGCGGTGTTCGCCCATGAACTCGGCGACAGTGGCGCCACGTTCACCGACGAAGCGAAGGCGTACGCCGAACGGCTCACCCAGTGCTGCCGAGCCAACCTGGCGAGCATGGCCGACCACGAGCTACCGCAACTGTCTGCCACGCCAGGCCAATTGTGGCTGGCGGAACAACCGGTGGAGGGACTTCCCCACCAGGGCACGCCGGACGAGCAACTGGCGCTGTGGGAGGAGCACTTCCCGGCGCCGAGCAGCCGGCACCGGCTCGCCACCACCCACTACGGCGTCGTCCGGCCGCCGTACGTGCACGCGGTGGCGGCCGCGATCAACGCGGCTCTGGACGAGGTGCCCGAGCCCTCATGACGCCTCGGCCCACCGTCCGCACCTGCCCGGCCGTCACCGGCCGCCCCACCATCGGAGACGCACTGCCGTGAGCCCAGCAAACCCCTACCAGTCACTGCCGGCTCGCTCCTTCTGGCGCCCGGCCGTGGCCGAGCCCGACCTGCTCGCCATCGACGGCCTCTGGACACCGAAGTTCGCCCTCGGCCAGGACGATCCCGTCCTGACCGCCGGCTCCTGCTTCGCCGCCCACATCGGCCGCGCCCTGCTGGAACGCGGCATGAACTGGTACGACGCCGAACCGGCCCCTCCCGGGCTGACCGGGGAGCAGCGGAGGAACCGACGCTACGGCCTGTTCTCGTTCCGCACCGGCAACATCTACACCCCCGCCGTCCTGCACCAGTGGCTGTCCTGGGCCTTCGGCCACACCGCCGCACCCCGCACGGCGTGGACGGAGGACGGTCGGCACTACGACCCCTACCGCCCGGCCGTCGAACCGGACGGCTACGCGTCCGCCGAGGAGATGCTGGACGCCCGGGAGGCGACCCTCGCCGCGATCCGCCGTGGCATCACCACGGCGAGCTGCCTGGTCTTCACCCTCGGTCTGACCGAGGCGTGGCGGGACCGCGCCGACGGCACCACCTACCCGGTCTGCCCCGGTACCGTACGCGGCACCTTCGACGCCGATCGGCACGTCCTCCACCACGCCACCTTCGACGAGGTGCACCGCGACCTGCTCGCGGCCATCGCCGTTGCCCGCTCGGCCAATCCGGACCTGCGGATCCTCCTCACCGTCTCGCCGGTCCCGCTCACCGCGACCGCGACGGGCGAGCACGTGCTGAGCGCCAACAGTTACTCCAAGTCCGTCCTGCGTGCGGTCGCCGGGCAGCTGGCCCGGGACCACGCCCACATCGACTACTTCCCGTCGTACGAGCTCATCACCGGAGCCCCCTTCAAGGGCGCCTGGTACGAGCCGAATCTGCGGACCGTCACCCCCGAGGGCGTCGCCTTCGTCCTGCGCCACTTCCTGGCCGCGTTCGGCGCGCCCGGCCCTGCAGCTCGACCGTCCCTGACCCCCACTGCAGGACCGGGAGGAGACCCCTGTGAAGACGCCGTCCTCGACTACTACCGCCCCCGCTAGGTTCCTGCTGCTCGGCGACTCGCACGCCGGCCCGATCGGGCGGGCCGCTCGCGCGGCCGGCCTGCCCTTCGAGGGCGGACCGCTCGGTGCCGGGCGGGAGTTCATCGCCGACTTCTTCGAACCGCGCGACGCGGACCTCGTGTTCCGCACGCCCGAGGCCGAGCAGCACTACCGCGGCTTCCTGTCCGGGTTGCAGGTGACCGGTCTCGGAGCGGTCGCGGTACCGGTGGTCTCGACCCTCGGGCTCAGCGTCCACTTCGTCGCCACCGCCGACAACTGGCAGCTCTACCGGGGCCCGCACGGTCTGATGCCCGGCTTCCTGTCCAGCGCGCTGTTCGCCGACATCGTCCGCGCCTCGGTCCGCGCCGCACTGGCCTTCTACAGCCACGCACTCAGCCTGGGCCTGCGGGTGCTGGCCGTGATGCCACCGCAACGTGTACCGGCGCACGCCGACCCCCTGGTCTTCATGGCGGCACAGGACGTCGTCCGGGAGGCGCTGACCGGCCTCGGCGTCGAGATGGTCGACCTGCGGGCCCGGACGACCGACGAACACGGCTTCCAGCGGCCCGAGTTGTGCGAACCCGACGACGCGATCCACGGCAATCTCGCCTTCGGCCGTCTGATCCTGGCCGAACTGCAGGAGCGCGGCCTGTAGTTCTTCCATCCCCGACCCGAATCCCCCTCACCCCACTCAGGAGTCCCCCATGGAGCAGTACGAACTCGACGCCGTCAAGCAGCTCACCACGAGGCCCGCGCGGAAGTACCGGACCATCGAGGTGAAGTCCCTCACCCCGGTCATCGGCGCCGAGGTGACCGGCATCGACCTCTCACAGGAACTGCCGGAGGAGCAGCTGGCGGAGCTCAAGTCCGCCTTCCTCGACCACCACGTGCTGGTCCTGCGCGACCAGATCATCACGGCCGAGGACCACAAGCGCCTCGCCGCCCACTTCGGCGAGCTCCGCCCCGTCAACCCGCCTCCGGTGGACGCCGATCCGTACATCCTGGAGATCAGCACCACACCGGAGGCCGAGAACGTGGCCGGCAACGGCTGGCACGCCGACGGCACCGCCGACGCCGAACCCTCCCTCGGGTCGATGCTCTACATCACCCGCATCCCGGAGGGCGGCAGCGGCGGCGACACCCTGTTCGCCAACATGCACCTGGCCTACGAGATGCTGTCCCCGACCATGCGGGAGCTGCTGGACGGTCTGACCGCCGTGCACGACGGCCGGATCGCCTTCCAGGGCTACACCCCGCCGGCCGACTACGTCATCCCGAAGAGCGAACACCCGCTGGTGGTGCGCCACCCGGAGACCGACCGCAAGATCCTCTACGTCAACCGGGCCTACACCGGGCGCATCCCGCAGCTGTCCGCCGAGGAGAGCCGGGCGCTGCTCGACATGCTCTTCAAGGTCATATCCGAGCGCCCCCTGCTGCACTGCCGCGTCCGCTGGACCCCCAACACGCTGGTCTTCTGGGACAACCGCTGCGTCCAGCACCACGCGACGTACGACTACCACCCCCTCACGCGCTACGGGCAGCGCGTGGCGATCAACGGCGGCCCGCTGATGGGCTGAGGCGGCCCGGGGAGTTCGGTCCGCCGCTCACCGTCAGGCCCCCGCGACCCGGGCCAGACTGTCGGCGAGGCCGTCGGCCAGCCGCGCGCCGACGTCCCTCGTCTGCGTCCGGTCCTGCTCCGCGTGGGCCCGGACGACGGCCCGGACCCGCGCGGCCGGGTACGTGGCGGCGTAGGCCGCCGGGTCCGTGGCCGCCAACGCGCTTGCCACGGCCGGGGCGTTGGCGAGGACGTTCGCGTCGGCGTGGGCCCGCGCGTTGGCCTCGGTGTTCAGCTCGGCGTAGCTCGCACCGTACGCGGCGGCCTCGGCCTCGCCGTAGCCGTTCGCCAACGCGTACGCGCCCGCCGCCGAGGCGGCCGCGGCGTAGGCGTCGGCATAGGCGTAGGCGTACCCGTACAGCTCCCGCAGCGCGGGCCGGAGCTCGGCGGTCCAGGCCGTCTCGCCGATCCTCTCGCCGTTCGACGCCCGCTCGTGCAGGTCCGCCACGGCCTGATGCCGAGCGGCGACCCCACCGCGCCGCTCGCTCGCCTCGACCAGGACCGGCTGCACGCTGCGGTGGTGCCAGTCGTGGACGACGCCGAACGGCACCTCCCCGTCCAGCCGCACCAGCTCAAGGTGCACCCGACGCGCCCAGTCCCTCGCCGCGTCGGCCTCCATCGCCTCGAAGAGCGCTTCCCCCACGCCCCTGAGCCACTCGGGTCCAGCCGCAGGTCCGTCGGCTCCGAGGGAGGAGAGGAAGGCCTCGAACGTCTCCCGTTCCGTGGCGGCTTCAGGTGTGGTCATGGGCGCGACTCCTGGGCTGGTGATCTGCGGGCCGACCCGGCGAGTGCTGAGCCGTGGTCAACTCCCGAGGGGTGAGTAAGCCGGTGATCATTTTATGAGTCGCGCCGAGTTCTGTGGAACCTCTGCCGCCAGGCGGGCGGTCAAGTCCCCTGGCCTGGGCGGCCGTGGACTTGTCGAACAGCCTGTCATTTGCGCAAACCCCAGGCGCAGCAGCTACGGTCCGCGTCATTCAACCAGGCTCTCGGCCGGCGTCGAGAGGCCACCCATCTCGCAGCGGATGAACGCCAACTACCGGGCACAAGGGGCCTTGTGGGTGGCAATCAGGTCGCGGTACCAGGTGTAGGAGGCCCTCGGGGTGCGCTTCTGCGTGGCGAAGTCGACGTGAACCAGGCCAAACCTTTGATGAAACCCTTCAGCCCGTCGAACGGGCTGTCATCGCGTCCGTCGCCCTCGGCCGCGCCACGGCGGGTCGAGGGCGACGGTGCGCCGGTCGGGGTCCGTGGCCGGTGGCACCGACCCGGCCGACGCCGAGCCTGCCGACGCCGCCTCAGACCGCCAGCCGGCCGGCCGGGGCCCACGAGACGGACGGGGTCGCGATCAGGATCTCCGCCTCGTCGGAGGTGACCGGCCGGGAGAACAGGAAGCCCTGGCCGAGCGGGCAGCCCATCGAGATCAGCAGTTCCTGCTGGGTCGGGTTCTCCACGCCCTCGGCGATCACCTTGACGCCCAGGGTCTCCGCCAGATGGGTGATTCCCTCCACCAGAGCGTACTGCTGCGGGGAGCGTCCCAGTTCGTCGACGAAAGACTTGTCGATCTTGAGGATCGAGATCGGGAACTCGCGCAGATAGCTCAACGAGGAGTAACCGGTTCCGAAGTCGTCGATCGCGATCCGGATGCCCAGATCGGTCAGGCTCCTCATCACGGTCCGGATACGGTCGTCGTGCCGCATCAGGACGGTCTCGGTCAGTTCGAGGATCAGGTTCGACGGCTCGATACCGGACAGCTCCAGCATGTGGTGGACCTCTTCGAGGAACCCGTCGTCCCGGAACTGCCGCGGTGAGACGTTGACGCTCACGTACGGCCCGGTGCGCAGCGCATCGCGCCGCGGCGTCGGCAGCTCCCGCCAGCGGACGGCCTCGGCCGCCGCCTGGCCGAGCACCCAGGCGCCCAGCGGGACGATCTGGCCGCTCTCCTCCGCCAGGGTGATGAACTCCTCGGGGAACACCATGCCGCGCGAGGAGTGCGGCCAGCGGACCAGCGCCTCGAACCCGGCGATCTCCCCGGTGGTGAGTTCCACGATGGGCTGGTACAGCACCACGAACGACGATTCGACGGACGCGTTGTCGAGACTCTCCTGGAGCTGGTGCCGCTCGGCCATACCGCTCTGGAGGACGGGCTGGTACCCGCGCCACTGGCGCTTGCCGGCCGTCTTCGCGGCATACAAGGCCAGGTCGGCATGGGTCAGGAGCTCGACCGAGTCGATGCTGTCCTCGGTGGTGGCGATGCCCACACTGGCGTAGACGCTCACCGGCCCGACGCTGAGGCGGAACGGCTCCGCGAACACGCTGATCACGTGGTCGGCGAAGGTCTCGACGTCGCCGGGCGTCACCGAGTCCTCGACCAGCAGTGCGAACTCGTCGCCACCGATGCGGGCCGCGGTGTCGGACGCCCGGACGGTTGACGACAGGCGCAGTGCGACGGCAACCAGCAACTCGTCGCCCACGCTGTGCCCCTGCATGTCGTTCACGACCTTGAAGTCGTCGATGTCGACGAAGAGCACACCGACCACGGCGCCGTCGCGCTGGCTCTGGGTCAGTGCGTGGGAGACCCGGTCCTGGAACAGCACTCGGTTCGCGAGGCCGGTCAGCGAGTCGTGGAACGCCCGGTGGGTGAGCTCGCGTTCGAGCATGCGCTGCTCGGTGACGTCCCGGAGGGTGAGCACGATGCCACCGACCGTCGTCTCGGCCCTCAGGTCGCTGCACCTGACCTCGACCTCGATGACCGCGTGGTCGATGCGCGTCATCCGCCAGTGCTCGCGCCTGCCCTGGTAGTCCCGGACCCGCATCTGCGCGAGGCTCTGGACGACCCCGCCGGTGTCCTCCGCAGCGATCATCTCAGTCAGCCGCATTCCCTCCAGCGAGGGATGTCCGAGGATCTGGTCGGCCGACGGGCTGGCGTACAGGATCCTGTCCTCGTCGTCGAGGATCAGGATGACGTCGGACGAGTTCTGCACCAGCGTCCGGAAGTAGGCCTCACTCTTGCGCCGGTCGACCTCCTCGCTGAGGGCGATCCGTTCGATCGCGAGCGCGGCCTGGGCCGTCAGCGTGACCAGCGAGTCCTGCAGGACGACGAGCCGCTGCTCGTCCCCGGCCACGATCAGCGCCCCGATACCGGGGTCCGCATGGTCGTCCTGCGGCGTCTGGTCCTCCGGACGATCCGGCACGGCCAGCGGGCACACCAGGACACTGTGTGCCTCACCGAGTTCCGCGGCGAGCTCCTGGTCCAGGTCGGCGCGGCTCACCAGACGGGCCTCGCTCGTCTGCGTCAGGGCGTGCACGGCCCGGGCCGTCTCCACGGACGCCGCGCGGCGCTCCCCGTTCTCGAAGTCGAGCAGCAGGAGGATGTCGGCGTCCTTGATGGCGAGCAGCGCACTGAGGTTCTGGGCGTCCGGCAGCAGCGACGCGACGGCGGCGCGGATCGCGGCGGCCGCGTCCCGGATCTCGGTGGCGGTCCCCAGCGACGCCACGGCGACGCGCAGGACCCGTTCCCGGCCGACGGCCTGCCGATGGGTCGCCGCGACGCCCGCCAGCCGGTAGAGCACCAGCGCGAAGAGGATGGCCGAGAAGGCCCCGATGACGCCGACGTTCGCGATGACCCCCCGCGCCGCCTGCAGCAGGAGCACGGCCGGTGCGATCAGTGAGGCGAGCGTGAGCAGGCCGAGGCGGCCGGGCGCGGTGTCGGCGCGCCACCTGACGGGTTGGGTCAGTGTCACCATGGAGGGGTGGATGGCCGCGGCGCCCCAGGCGCCGTAGAACAACGCCCAGCCCAGCTCCACCGCCGAACCCGTGTGCCACGTTCCGTGCAGTTGGATGAGCGCATACAGGACGTCGGAGGTGAGCAGACCGACCGTGCCCACGGTGAGCAGCACCAGTGCCGGGCTCTTGCCCCCCCGGGGGGCGAGCAGGCGCAGCAGCATCGCCAGCACGAGGATGTCCCCGAGTGGGTAGGCGACGGAGATCGCCTTCTGGAGCCAGGTGAGACCGGCGACGTGGGTGTAGGGCACGATCAGGTAGATCCAGGACAGCAGGGCCAGGCCGGCCGTCAGGGTCAGCGCGTCGATGAAACTGGCCCGGTCGCGTCCGGCCGAACGCCAGCGGACGAATCCCAGCAGCCCGACCGCGTACAGCACGTACGTCGCCAGGTAGAAGGCGTCGGCGGGAGACGGGAACGGGTTCTCCTCGTGCAGGAACTGGATGAGGACGATCTGGGTCGCCTCGCCGGCCGCGAAGCTGAAGTTCGCCGCGGCTAGCACCAGCCAGGGCAGCCTGTGTGACGGACGGTTGACGGCGACGCCGACGAGCATGCTGGTGACACCGGTCAGCCCGATTCCGACGAAGATCAGCCGTTGGCCCGGGAACGCATAGTAGAGGGCCGTGAGCAGGGCCACCGTCACACCGAACACGATCATCAGGGGGACCCAGCGCCGTTGGGTATTCAACCCAGCCACCTCCGACGCGTCGCGTTGAGGAATCCTGAGGAAGCCCGAGACCGTTCGGGCACTCGACACCAGTGACGCGGAGCCGGAGAAGGCCGCCTCGCAAGTGGAGGGGCAGTGGAACGGCAGGCTCCGCCTTGAGGCTCTTGGCCAGACATTTCGGCGCAAATCTTCTCCCAGTATACCCAGTTCGCAGGATTCACACGTTCACGGACAGTGGCCGCCGCCCCGCTCCGGCCAGCTGCCGGCGAGGGGCCGTCGCCGTGACGCTGCGTGATGTCCGCGCCGGTGATGCGGGGCCCGCCGGTGCCGGATCGGGGCAGCCGTGAAGAACTGGGCGGACGTCAACGTCCACGGCGACGGCACGGACCGATTCCGGCGCCCGCGTCCCGTGCCCGGCCTTCAGCCGGTCGAGCGGTTGGAGACGGGTGTCCCTGGTTTGCGATCTCGTGGTGTTCGTTCTTGGCTGGAGGTGTCCGGTCCCGCGACCCTCCGCGTGCCGGTCGTACCCCAAGGCGGGTCCGGCTGTTCCGAGGTCCCGACCCGCCGGTTAGGAGGGCGTATGGGCTGGCTCCGTGGCCGGTGGAGCCGCCGCGCCTGTATCTGGCCGGCGTTCCTGGTGGCCTGCACCGCGATGATCGTGGCGTTCGCGCTCATGTCCTCCTCCGTCCGCTACGTCCTGCCCGCGACGCTGTCGGTGGCGACGGTCCCCGCGATCGTGGCGGGGGTGCGCATGAACCGCCCGGCCACGGCAGTCGCGTGGTACGTGCTGGCGGCGGGCATGGTTCCGTACGCCGCGGCGGACGTGGTCTGGGGGGCGTACCAGGTGCGGGAAGAGGAGGTGCCGTTCCCGGGGCCGGTCGACGGCCTGTACCTCGTCGCCTATCTCCTCTTCGCCGCCGGTCTGTTGATGCTGGCGGGGCGGCCGACCGGCCGGGCGCACTGGGCGGGCGTGCTGGACGCGGGGATCGTCACGCTGGGATTCGCCACGCTCTCCTGGATCTTCATCCTCGGCCCCTACGTCCGCAGCGGGCTGCCGCCGGTGCCGCTCGCGGTATCGGTGGCCTATCCGGTGGCCGACCTGGTACTGCTCTGCCTGGCGGTCCGTCTCGTGCTGACGACCGGCTCCCGAGGCCCGTTCTTCCTGCTGCTGATCGCCTGGCTGGTCACCACGCTCGGTGCCGATGCCCTCTACTACGGCACGGTGGCGACGACCGGGAGCGCGATCGCGGAAGGCGTCTCCGAGGTGGGCTGGATGATCTCCTACGCCTGCCTGGGCGCGGCGGCGCTGCACCCCTCGCTCGCCGGGAAGATGAAGTCGCCGGGGAACGGAGAGCTGACCCTCTCCCACCCCAGGCTGGCGGTCCTACTCGCACTCGCCCTGATGGGACCGGCGATCGTGGTGGGCGACGTGCGAGGGGTCCGCGACGACCCCTCGCACGTCGCGGTCGTGGTGGGCATGGTGGCCGCTCTCGCGGCACTGCTGGTGCTGCGCGTCAGCTTCCTGGCCCGCTACGCCCAGGCCAGGGCGACCGAGGCACACAGGCGGGCCCGGGACCTGGAGGCGTCGCTGCGCAAGCAGTCGGTGCTCCAACAGCGGCTCAGCCACCAGGCGTTCCATGATCCGCTGACCGGCCTGGCCAACCGGCTGCTGCTCGGGGACAGGTTGGAGCACGTGGTCCACCGGCGGCCGGTCCCGCGCTCCGTGGGGCTGCTCCTACTGCTGGACCTGGACGGCTTCAAGCACGTCAACGACACCCTCGGGCACCCGGCCGGTGACGAGTTGCTGGTCGCCGTCGCGAACCGGCTGACGGGCGGCGTGCGCGGCCGCGATCTGGTCGCCAGGCTGGGCGGCGACGAGTTCGCCGTACTGGTGGACGAGCTGAACGACAACAACCCGGGCGAGTACGCCGATCGGATCCTCGGACAGTTCAGGGACCCGTTCGTCATCACGGATCACCGTTCGATCCACGTGACCGCGAGCGTGGGCGCCCGGCTGATCCGGGAGCCGACCGGAGCGACGGACGCGCTGCGTGATGCCGATGTCGCGCTCTACGTGGCCAAGGCGGAGGGGAAGAACCGCATGGTGCTCTTCGAGCCGCACATGCGGGACACCTCCCAGGACCACGCCCAACTGGCCGAGCCTCTGCACAACGCGCTCAACCGCGACGAACTCCTGGTGTACTACCAGCCGGTGGTCGATCTGGTCACGGGCGAGGTCACCACGGTGGAGGCTCTCCTGCGCTGGGCACGGCCTCAGGGCGGCCTCGTCCAGCCCGACGAGTTCATCCCGGTCGCCGAGGAGACGGGGATGATCGTGCCGATCGGCGCCTGGGTGTTGCGGCAGGCGTGTCTTCAGGCCCGCCGCTGGCACGAGGCTCTCCCCTCCCGGCGGGAAGTCGCGGTCATGGTCAAGATCTCCGGCCCCCAGCTCCGGAACCCGGGGTTCGCCGACACGGTCTCCGACGTCCTCCGGGAGAACGGGCTGCCGGCCGGCTCGCTGGTTCTCGAAGTCAGCGAGCGCACTCTCAGTGCCGACGGGACGGCCGCCGCCGCCCACCTCGGAACACTCCGCGACCTGGGTGTCCGCATCTCCGTCGGCGGCTTCGGCTCCGGAGCCGTCCTCGCCTGCCTGCGCGACTTCCCCGTCGACATCATCAAGATCGACCAGAGCTTCGCGCGGAGCGCCGACACGGCCCGGGACGACATACTCGTGCGGACCATCGTCGACCTCGGCCGCAACCTCGGCCTGGACATCGTCGCCGAAGGTGTCGAGACCGCCGAGCAGGCCGGACGCCTTCGCGCCCTCGGCTGCCCGTGGGGCCAGGGCTTCCACTTCGGCCGGCCGATGACGGGTCGGGTGATGGAGTGGTACCTCCTGGCGCGGGCGAGGGGCATGCCACAGCCGAACGCATGACTCCCGACGCTCTGCCCGTCCGCCGGCTCCGGACGGCTCCGCCGGTCGGGCACCGGCCGCGAGGGCGCCGGCCGGTCTCCCAGAAATCCTGACGGACCGTAGCCGTGCGCACCGTCCGTAACGGGTGACGGCACGCCCGTCCCCGCAACCCCTGCCCTGGGTGCCGGTCATCGCCGGTCGCGGGGTAGCAGAGCGTCAACATGGCAGGCCCCGCGACGCAGCCGGTGCACCCAGCCCCGTGGCCTCGGCCGTAACTCTGCGTCAAGCGCCTCCGCGAACCGCCTGCGGCACGTGTCGCACACCCCACCGAGCGCTCCTAGCATGATTCTTGGAGCGCGCGTCTCCCGTGCCGGAAAGGGGCGAACGTGAGCCGACCCGCACCCCTGCAAGGCCGCCGCACTCGCTCGCCGGGCAGGCCACTACCGCTGTAGCCCAGCCGCTGGTGCCCGGCTCGCCCCGAGGAGGGACGATGGCATCGATTCTGGTGGCCGACGACGACCCCGACATCCGTGACCTGGTGGCCTACAAGCTCACCCAGGCAGGCCACGAGGTCACCGCCGTCAACGACGGCCTGGCCGCCCTCGAAGCTCTCCGTGAGCACACCGTGGATCTCGTCCTCCTCGACATCAGGATGCCCGGGTTGTCAGGACTGGACGTCTGCCGGGAATTGCGGGCCACGCCCGCGATGGAGAAACTGCCGGTGATCCTGCTCACCGCCCGTTCGCAGGAGTTCGACGTCGAGACCGGCTTCGCGGCCGGCGCCGACGACTACATCATCAAGCCGTTCAGCCCCCGTGAACTGAGCAGCCGGGTGCAAGCGGTCCTGGCCAGGGCGAGCAGATGACCGGCCGGAGCATCGTCGACGAAAGCCTGTGGGTGACGGCCGGGGCGGTCGTGGTGCTGCTGGCGCTCCTCGCCTCCGTGCGTTTCGTCCGACGGGAGCGGCAGCGCCGCAGGGAGCGCGCCGCCGAGCCGCGCCGGGTCCTCCTGCTCGAACTCCTCTGCGCGGAGCAGGGCGAGGAGGCGGAAAGCCTCCGAGCACTGTCCGCTCTCGACGACCGGACCTGGGCCGCCCTCGAACCCACGGCGCGAGCGATCCTGGCGAAGGTGAGCGGACAGGCCAGGGCCTCGCTGGTGGGCCTGTTCGAACAGCGGGGAGTCGCCACGCGGGCGATCGCGGACCTGGGACGGCGCGGGTCGGTCCGGAAGGGCCGGGCGGCTGAGGTGCTGGGGCTGCTGCGGCACCGGGCGGCCACCCCGCAGCTCCGCGTTCTGCTCTCGGACGCCGACCCCGAGGTCCGGACGGTCGCTGCCCGGGCTCTGGGCCACATCGGGGACCCCGCGGACATCCCCGGCCTGCTGAACTGCCTCCACGGCCCGCACCCGGTACCGCCCGCGGTCGTGCTGCAGGCACTCACCGCGTTCGGGTCCGCCGGGCACGACCAGGTCGCCACCGGTCTGGACGATGCCGAGCCGCTGGTGCGGGCGGTGGCCGTCGAGGCTCTCGGCGCCACCGGCGGAGTGGCGTGGACCACCAGGATCGCGGCCGCGCTGGGGGCGGACCCCCGCCTCGAAGTGCGGATCCGGGCCGCGCGTGCCTTGGGCGCCCTCGGCACGCCGGCCGGCCTGGAACCGCTGCTGGACGCGGTCCGGCGGGGCCGGCCCGACCCGCTGCGCGCGGTGGCGGCCAGGGCGCTGGGCCGCCTGGGGGCATCAGGCGCGGCCCCACGCCTGGGGGAACTGCTCGACGACCCCGTCCACCGTGTGGCCGCGACCTCGGCCCGGGCGCTGCTGCAACTCAGGCCGGCCGGACGCGACGAGCTGCGCCGCGCTGCCGCCGGGGCCTGCGGGGAGCGGGCGGCCGCCCACGCGCTGGCCGCGCTCGCGGAGGCGGCGATCGGTGAGGGCGGGACGCCCTCCGCTCCCTGGTACGCGGCGGTGGGAACATGACGCTGCCCCTCGCGACAGCCGCCCTCGGCACGGCCACGTGGGCGGCGGACGGCGCGAACGACCTGCCGGTACAGGTCATCACCGTCAGCAACATCCTGGTCCTGGGGTACTTCCTGGCGATCAACACCGGCTATCTGCTGCTGGTCGTCATCGCGGCCGGCGACTTCGTCCGGCATCTGCGCCGCGCGCCCTTCGCCGGCTACGACGACGCCTCGGCCAGCCCCTTCACACTTCCGGTGTCGCTCATCGTGCCCGCGTACAACGAGGAGATCGGGATCGTGGACGCGGTGCAGGCGCTGCTCCTGCTTCGCCATCCCTCGTTCGAAGTGGTCGTGATCGACGACGGCTCCACCGATGCCACCCTGGACCGGCTCCGCGAGGCCTTCGACCTCGTCGAGGTGCCCCACGTCGTCTCCACCGAGGTGGCCGTGCGCGGCCCCGTGGAGTCGGTCCACCTGCCCAGGGGCGGACCGGTGCCGCTGATCGTTGCCCGCAAGCGCAACGGCGGCAAGGCCGACGCTCTCAACGTCGGCGTCAACCTGGCCCGCTATCCGCTCCTGTGCATGGTCGACGCCGACTCGATCCTCGACTCGCAGGCGCTGCTCGCGATCTCCAAGCCCTTCTCCGACGACCCGCTGCGGGTAGTGGCCGCCGGGGGCGTGATCGGTGTCGCCAACGGCTGTACGGTCGTGGCCGGCCGTGTCGTGCGGGTCCGCATGCCCCACCGGCTGCTGGCGAAGATCCAGACGGTGGAGTACCTGCGGGCCTTCCTGCTCGGCCGGACCGGCTGGTCGCGGATCGGCGGCCTGCTGGTCATCGCCGGCGCTTTCGGGATGTTCCGGCGCGACGCCGTGGTCGCGGTCGGCGGGCTCGATCCGGACTGCCTCGGCGAGGACGCCGAGCTGGTCGTCCGGCTCCACCGGCACCTGCGCAGAACGGGCCGCGACTACCGCATCGTCTTCGTGGGCGAGCCGATCTCGTGGAGCGAGGCCCCGGAGACCCTGCGGGTGCTCGGCCGCCAGCGGCGGCGCTGGCACCGCGGTCTGACCGAGATCCTGCTCAAGCACCGGTCCATGGTCGGAAATCCCCGCTACGGCCGGATCGGGCTGGTGGCCCTGCCCTTCTACCTGTTGTTCGAACTGCTCTCGCCGATCGTCGAACTCGCCGGCCTGGTCCTGGTGCCGCTGGGCCTGCTGGTCGGGGCGATCGACCTGTCGTTCATGTGGCGCTTCCTGATGGCCGCCTACGGCTATGCGATGGTGGTCAGCCTGCTGTCGCTCCTGGCCGAGGAGTACGCCTTCCACCGCTACAGCTGCTGGCGGGACACCGGTTCGGCCGTTCTGGGAGCGGTTGCCGAGAACCTCGGCTACCGCCAGTTCACGGCATGGTGGCGGGTCCGGGGGATCTGGGACGCCGTCCACGGCGCTCCCAAGGCCTGGGGCGTCATGACGCGCCGCGGCTTCACCGGACAGCCGACCGAAGGCGGCCCTCGGTGAGCGGCCGCCGGCCTGCCCGATCCGACCGGGACGACCGGTCGGTCGTCCGGCAGCTCTACCGGTCATTCGGTCTGCTGATCGGACTCGTCGTGCTCGCCGGCGCCGTGGCCCTGACCGGCGCGCTGCTCCAGGGCTCGGCACTCGACGACCTGGCGCACAAGGTGGTGCCGACCCAGGAGGCCAACCTGCGCCTGCACGCTGAGGTCGCCGACGGCTCGCGGCGGATGAACGCCTACCTGCTGACCGGCGACCCCGCGCAGCTGGCCGCGTTCCGAAGCTCGCGCGACGCCTTCCAGGCCCCACTCGCCGAGGCCATCGCGCACGCGCCGGCCGATGCCAGGCCCTACCTGTCGGCCCAGGAACGGCAGATCCAGGACTACCTGCGGATCGCCGACCGGGCGCGGACGGCCGGGCCCGGGAGCCCGGAGGCAGCTGCGCTGGTCGCCGCCGCGCAGGCCCCCTACGACGCCTTCGAGGCCACCAACGAGGACCTGGACGGACGCCTGACCCACGATGCCGACGGGCTGTACGACCGCGCCGTCCTGGTCGTGCGCAGCACGGCCGCCGTCACCGGCGCCCTCCTGGTACTGGCGACGGCGCTGGCCGTGATCGTGACCCTGCGCACCGTACGGGCGATCACCCAGCCGCTCGCCGACATCAGGACGGTGCTCGGCCGGCTGACGCAGGGCGACCGCGCCGCCCGGGCACCGGATCGCGGCCCGGCCGAGATCCGGGCCGTCGCCCGCTCCGTCAACATGCTCGCCGACGAGAACGACCGGTTGTGGCGTCTCGACGCCGAGCGCGACCGGCTGGGGGCGGCCGCGCGGCAGGCAGGAATCGGTATCCGGTCCGGCCTCGATCTCGACCAGATCCTCGACGACGCCGTGCGGGGCCTGGGCGAGGCACTGCGGGCGGACCAGGTCCTGGTCCTGCTCGCGAACGACGACGACGGACCCGAAATGCCGGTCGTCCGGGCCTGGAACGCGGAGCGCGGCGGCATGCCGTCGGAGGAGCTGCACCGGCTCCCGCCGGCCCCGGCGGAGAACATCCGGGTGCACTACAAGCAGGGCACGAGCTGGTCCGTCGACGACATCCGGCCGTTCCTCGCCTCCGGAGCCCCCGTGCCGGGAGCCCCCGGCTCCTTCGGGATCATCGGGCTGCCGCCCGAAGTCCGCGCCGCGATGACGGCGATGGGCGTGGTCGCCGTCCTGGCGACCCCCTTCGGGTCGGGCACGGAGGCGATGGGCGCGGTGGTCCTCGCCCGCTCCCGGCCGGGCGACGTCTGGCTGCCGATGGAGATCGAGGCCGTCGAGTCCATCGCGGCAGGGCTCAGCCGTGCGGTGCGGCAGTCCAGGGCCTACCGTCACGAAACCGAACTGGTGGAGCGGCTCACAGCCCTGGACAAGGCCAAGAATGACTTCCTCTCCACCGTCTCGCACGAGCTCCGCACCCCGCTGACCAGCATCGTCGGCTACGTCGAACTGCTGGCCACCGACTCCGGCCCGCTGACCGACGACCAACGTCACATGGTGGAGGTGGTGGACCGAAACGCGATCCGGCTGCGCAACCTCATCGAGGACCTGCTCACCATCTCGCGGATCGAGTCAGGCTCCTTCACCTCCGAGCGGCTGCCGGTCGACCTGCGCCAGCTCGCGAACTCGTCGGTCGAGGCAATCCGCCCGGTGGCGCTGGCCGCCTCGGTGACTCTGAACCAGGTGTCCGACACGGACGACCTGTTCGTCCTCGGCGACCCCCGCCAGCTGGACCGCGTCCTGATGAACCTGCTCTCCAACGCCGTCAAGTTCACCCCGTCCGGGGGCCTGGTCACGGTCAGCACCTCCCGCTGCGGCAGCGAGGCAATGCTGACCGTGGAGGACAACGGGATCGGCATCCCCGAGAAGGACCAGAAGGATCTGTTCAACCGGTTCTTCCGTGCCTCGAACGCCACCGAGCGGGCCATCCCCGGCACCGGCCTCGGTCTGGCGATCGTGCGGACCATCGTGACCAACCACGAGGGCCGACTGGAGATCCACTCGACCGAGGGTGAAGGCACCACCATCACCGCGCACCTCCCGCTGCTCCCGGACCCGCCCGACTGACCGGACACGCCCGACCGAGCCGGCGCGGAGCAGAGCGCCGCCCGCACGCCCCGGGACGCCTCGGTCATCCGGACCGGAATCTCGGATCCGGATCTCTGTCGGTCTCGAGGCCGCGGCGGTCACGTCGGCCGCGAATTTGTCCGGTGAACAAGCAGAATCATCGGTTTCCGTTCGGCGGCGACCGGACGGCGGTGATCGGGCACGGGCGGCACGCGACTGCGGGAATTCCCGCCCTCCTCCCCCACGCACCGGAGATCATCGGCTACCTGCGCAGCTACCTCGGATTGGAGAACTGACCGACACGCCCCCGCCCGCCCGCCGCGCGAGCGGCGGGCGGGCGCCCTTCCGCCGCGCTCACCGGAGTGCCTGCGTCAGGACGACGGAGTGCGGCTTCAGATGCCGCCTACCGCGAGGCCGGCTTCGTGGGCGATGAGGCGGTTGGCGAGGTCGCGGGCGGGGCCGGTGAGGCCCTTGAGGATTTCCCGGGCATGCGGGTTCCGGGAGTGGTGGGCAAGATCCTGAACGGCGTTCCAGACCTCGGCGATACCTGCCAGGCTGCGCCGGGTGTCGCGGACGGCCTCGTGCCGCTGGGTGAAGAACTGTTCGACCTGCCGGTGGGCGTGGCGCCAGTTCGTGCTGTTGTCGGCGGGACCGGGATCGACCCCCTCGACATGCTTTCGCACCTCCTCCTCGCGCCGGACGTCGAGTGCCGCGGTCGCCTCGGCGAGGGTGAGATCGCCGGCGATCACCTGTTCGACGAGGTCGGGAGCGGCCCGGCGCAGCTGTGCGTGCTGGGCCAGGACGGCCTTGGCATCGGCCTTGCGCCTGCGGGCGGCCTTGTGGGCGGCGTTCAGGGAGAGGGTAGCGGTGCGGACTTGTTCGGCGAGGTCGGGGGCGTGTTCGAGCACGGTGGTGGCGATGGAGAGGCGGGTGAGGTTGATACCGCAGCGGATGGTGTCGGTGGGAAGAGCGTGCTGCGAGAGCGACCGCCCCATGGCAGTGATCATGGCGCGCTGGCCCGGGGTGGTGTTCGGGCGGTGGCGGTTGGCGGAGACGATCAGGCTGAACGGGGCGTCACCCCGGTACGTGGTGAAGCGGGGCTCGACATCGGCCAGTTCACAGGCGGCGACCCGGCCGCGACCGTCCAGGAGCATGCCGTCCGCGTCAAGGACGATGGGCTCCGCCTGGCCGTTGGTCTCGATGTCCTGGGCAAGGTCAAGAAGCTCGTCGGGCCCGAGCGGCGGGTACAGGGCGGTAACGGGGTGGATCTTCACGGTGGACCATCCTTGATCAGACTGCGTGCTGGCTCAGAAGACGCCGCACAGGCGTGTCCGGTTCGGCCCTGCGCCCGTCGGCTCAGATCGGCAGCCCACGACACGGGTGCTGCCGGCCGCCGTCTCGCGCACGCAGCCGAATCCCGAGCCAGGCCATGCCTGACCAGCGGGAACCAAGCAATCACGTTCGGTTGGGATGCGGCGTCTCACGCATGTCCTGTTTCTGGCCGGAGACCTGCTTCGCGTTCGTGTGTCTGTCCCCGATCCAAAGGAAGGACCTAGCGGGCGGACCGCTTCCGATGGGCCGCGATCAGGTCGCGGTACCAGGAATACGAAGCCCTCGGCGTACGGCGCTGGGTCTCGAAATCGACGTGGACCAGGCCGAACCTCTGGCTGAACCCCTCAGCGCGTCGAACAGGCTGTCACCTTACTGGCCTGCCAGGCTGTCCCGCCGGTGGCAGCACCGTCGGCGCCACGGACCGGCCGCCACGCTCGATGCGGCCCCGCCCGGGGCCGCCTGCGGCGCCGTGGTTGGAGTCAGCGTTCAGGAAGGTGCGGTGTCGTGTTCCGCAGGGATGACAACGACCGGGAGGCGGGCGTGGTGGACGATCTCGGTACTGGTTGAGCCGAGGGCGAGGCGCCCCCAGGCACCCGATCCGCGGGAGCCGACCACGAGCAGGCAGGCGTCCTTGCTCGCTTCGAGGAGGACCTGAGCCGGACGGCCGGGTTCGCAGACGATCTCCACCTCCACGGACGGTCCGCCGAGTTGTTGCTGCAGTTCTTCGACGGAGTCGGCCACGGCCTGCGTGACGAGATCGCGCTGCTGCGGGACAGGGCCGCTGCCGGGGTCGGAGGCGGCAATCCATTCGAAGCCGGAGTGCCGGGTGGGGGTGTACTCGTACGCACAGACGGCCCGTAGGCCGGTACCGCGCAGTTGGGCCTCGCGGAGCGCGAAGGTCACAGCCTGCCGGGCTGGGGCCGAACCGTCCGTACCGACCACGATCGGGCCGACCGGGTGGGGAAGGTGAGGATCGGTCATCGGTGACCTCCAAGCATTCGGCGGGCGTGGAGACGTCCGGCCGGCGCGGCGCGTGCGGCGGTGGGGCCTGCGCTGCCGGGTGCGGGCGTACTTCCCAGCCTGCCCCTGCCCGTCCATGGGCACCAGCGCAGGGATGAGCTCGCGTGTTGGCAGGATCGGACGAAGCGGCCAACAGCCACTCGGCGGCGGAGGCCTCGGGGACGGTTACGTGAGCCTTGCCAGCTTGGTCGGGCGTTCGCAGCAGCTCCGACCAGGACAACGGCCGTCGGCAACATCGCTACTCCGAGCTGGCCAGCACCCCCTCGACCTGCAGGACGTCTACTGGAGCGTGGAGGGCCGGATCAGCGTGGACGGTCGCACCGGGCCGATCGCAGACGCTGGAGGGGCTGCCCGCAGGCCGGGCAGGTATCGCCGCCCGTCCGGAGAACTTCCGGTAGGCCCGCAACGCAGGAACGTGGCGCGCCGGCGGGAGTCTGCTCCCGTCGGCGCACCACCGTCGTTCCCGCCCGTGCACGCGCTCAGCCGATGGCCTCGCCCCGGACGAAGCCGGCGAAGCGGTCGGCGAATTCGGCGCTGACGTAGAGGTTGCCGCTGTTCTGCACGAAGAGGTCGACGTGCTGCTTCAGCCAGTTCTGGAAGATCGGGCCGTTCTTGTGGTCCTCAAAGGCCTGACGGTCCGTCCAGGCACCCAGGAAGATCACCTCGTTCGGGGTGGGCGGCGGGAGCGAGCCCTCGACCACGGCGGTGTGCAGGCAGTACATGAGGGTGTCGGGTTCGCCGTCCTCCACCTGCTGCACCAGGTCCTTGAGGGCGGCCACCGCCTCCCGCTCCTTGCCGGGGGCGTGCCACCACTTCGTGACGATGGAGATCACCGCTACTGCCCTCCTTCGACGAGTTGGACGAGCTTGTCCCGGTCGCCGCCGGGCGGCACGTAGGCGAAGCGCGGGCAGAGCGTGTGCCCGGGCTTGGTCGGGTTGGGGGTGCGCATCAGGGCGACGGCGCTGTTCTTCAGCGTGTACATGGCGTGCACGGCCAGCTGCAGGGTGGGCCGACGCCGTTTCTCATGGCCGTCGAGCGGGTCGGCGACTTCCGTCGGCTCGCCCGCGAAAGCGCGGTAGAGGGCGTCGACGAGGCGGGAGTACGCCAGGTCGAAGGCGTCCATGGCGCGGCCCTCGGGGCTGCCGGCCCAGTCGCCGTTGCGCGGGGTGTAGAGCGCCGGCTGGACTGCGCTGTAGTCGATCAGCAGCAGGGCGCCCTTCGGGGTCTCCTCGGCCGCCTGGTCCGGGCGGAAGCGGCGGCCCTCCTGGAGTTCGCGGAAGCGGGCGAAGTGGGAGTACATCTGCCAGCCGGAGCCGAGCCGGTCCGTGTCGGTGACGGTGAAGGCCGGCTGGCGCAGGCACTCCTCGGGCAGGCCCTCACCCTGGTCGATGATCTTCAATACAGCCGCCCGCGCCGAGGCCCGATCGGCGACCTCGATGATGTGGCCAGCGCCGCCGTAGTAGTCGCTGTCGGGGATCTGATGCACGGGCCGGAAGAGCGAGTCCGGGCAGATCCCGGGGTCCGCCAGCGCCGCGTCGACGGCCTGGTAGAACTCGCCGATGGTACGGAAGGAACCGGGCTCGAAGGAGATGGCGCTCAGGCTGGCGGCGCCGTGCAGGGGGTGCTCGATCTGGACGAAGCTGTCCACGGCGGCGGGAGTGAGCGGGCGCAGCTCCAGGGTGCCGATGCCGGTGATCAGCGGGCTGTCCAGCGGATAGGCCGGGATCGGGCTGAGGCCGGGGCGGCCCTGGAAGGTGACCGGCGCCGTGCTGGGCACCTCCCCGATGGCGTTCAGGACGTTGGCCGCGAGCGTCATGTGGAGCATCTCCTCCATGACCACGCCGCGGATGGCAGTCGCCGCGTCGGTGTTGTGGCCCTCCTCGATCGAGTACAGGCCGGCGAGGTACACCGGGATGGTGCTGAGCTCCAGCCCGATGGCCAGCTGCAGTGCGGCCCTGAGGTCCGCAAGGGTGGAAATGCCGGTCGGCTCGGTCATGCGTCCGTCCCCTTCAGTTGCTCGGCGATCCGGTCGCCGGTCCGGATGGCCAGCGCCGTCATGGTGAGCGTCGGGTTGGAGGTGCCCAGCGTCGGCATGCTGCCGCAGCCGACGATGTAGAGGTTGGCCAGGTCGTGGCTGCGCTGGTGGATGTCGACCACCGAGCTGCTCGCGTCCTCGCCCATCCGGTGGGTACCGACGACGTGGCCCGCACCCCGCACCCAGTACGTCACGCCGTCGTAGGAGACGGCCGACGGGTCGTTCGGGTCGTAGTGGGTGTAGTCGCCGGGCCGGTACTCCGGGCGGCGCTCGGGGTTGGCGATGTCGAGCCGCTCGAACAGCTGCCGGCTCGCCTCCGCCGCCCAGGGCAGCGAGGCCCGCATGTAGTCCGAGAGGTCGTAGTGGATGACCGGGCGGTAGTTGCCGAAGGCGTCCTTGTACCGGTCGTCGATGGTGACGCGGTTGGTCGGCTCCGGGTCCTGCTCCAGCTCCCAGGCGATCCGGAACTGGCAGGGCAGGATCTCGCCGAGCCGCTCGCGCAGCGCCTTGCCGTACAACCCAACCGGCCCGCGCGCCCCGCCGCCCACCAGGTCGGCGACGGTGTCGTACGGGGCGTTCTCGGGGAAGTTCCAGCCCCAGTTGCCGATCTCGACCCGGAAGGCGGTCTGCTCCGAGCGGAAGGAGCCGTCCCGGAAGGCCGGGATACCGGAGGTGGAGCCGGGGCCACGGTAGGCGCCGGCGTTCTCATGCAGCAGGCCCCAGGTGAGCAGCAGCGGATGGTCCATCAGGTTGCGGCCGACCTGATCGCTGTTGTTGGCCGCGCCGGAGGCGAGCAGCAGGGTGGCGTTCTCGATCGCGTTGGCGGCCAGCACGTACCGGTCCGCCGTGACCGTGTCCTGTACGGACGCGCTGCCGTCGTCGGCGTACCGCGTGTACGTGAGCCCGGTGACCGTCCCTGTCCCGCCCGGTTGCTGGGTGTGCTGGACGCGTGAGACGACGCACTGGCTGCGGATCTCGACCCTCGCCTTGCGGGGGCCGCCGTCCACCGGGTCGCGGTCGGGATACTTGACGATCAGTTCGTAGAGCGTCTTCAGCGCGTTGTACTTGGCCTGGACGGGGCAGATCGGGATGCAGCTGGAGTTGCCCTCGCAGCGCTGCCCGTGGTCGGCGTTCCCGACCGCGCCGACCACCTGGTAGTCCTTGTACGGCTGGGAGTTGCGGCCGACCGGGGTGTTGCTGATCTCGATCGGGAAGTCGTGCGCGTCACCGTTGCTGTCGGTCAGCTCGACCACCAGCCCGGCGGACTTCTTGGCGAGGTACTGGTCGAGGTAGCTGCTGGGGATCTCCTCCATCGGGAAGTGGTAGACCCCGTCGGGGAAGCGCCCGCGGTCGGCGCTGCGGAAGTACCGCTCGGGGTCGCCGCCGATGCCCGGGTAGTACTGGTGCTCGACGCATCCGGCGACACCGATGATGTCCCACTCGGCCCGCTCGTAGTAGGGCTTCAGCTCCTCGTAGCTGATCGGCCAGTCCACCGCGCGGCCGTACTCCGACTTCATCCGGAAGTCGTTGGGCAGCATCCGCAGGCAGGTGCCGAGCCAGTGCAGCGTGGTGCCGCCGAGCGAACGGGTGTAGTCGCTGCCGAAGGGCAGCGGGCCCATCTGGACGAAGTAGCCGTTGTCGCTGGGGACCAGCGTGGTCCCGTCCGGGCCCATCACCGGTCGGCCGATGTCCAGCACGTTCGGCTGAGGTGCCGAACTGCTCGCGGGGTAGGGCGCATTGGGGACTTTGGCCACCGTCTCCTGGTAGGCCGCCACGTACGTGTCGTACTTGTCGGCGCTCATCGCGGTGGCCCGGCCGGCCTCCAGGATGAGGATGCGCGGGTGGCGGGGCGGGGTCTGGGCGGCGGCCTTCTCGATGACGGTCTTGGCGATGGTGGCGGCGGAGATTCCGCCGCCGACGATGACGAGGTCGTACTCGTTGCTGCTCATGGCGCTTGTCTCCGGCTCAGCTGACGGGCAGGTAGGGCGGCTCGGCCCAGGAGCCGAAACCGGGCTGTTTGGCGCCCATCGGGTGGGCTCCGGCGGCGATCCAGACCAGGCCCTCGCGGTAGGCCTGGGGCGAGAGGACGTGCTCCAGGTCGTCGGCGGTCGATCCGTTGACGTCGCGGTAGCTCGCCGGCAGCGGGTACCAGCTGCCGAGGTACCAGAGCTTGATCAGGTTGACCGCGACCGGCCCGTACCGCTCGCTGTCGAGCACCCGGGTGCGCAGCGCGTCGCCGCCCGGATCCTTGCGGTCGGCGGCCAGCGCCTCGGCGGCGGCCAGGAAGAAGTGGCCGGCCTCGCGTTCGCCGATGAGCCGCAGCAGGGCCGAGTAGTACGTCTCGATCAGGCCGGTGCCGGCCAGCTCGACCCGGTCGAAGCCGGTCAGGGCCACCGAGAGCTCGGTGAAGATCTCACGCGGGGTGTCTGTCACGGGGTGCTCCCGTTCGTCGTTGGGAGGAGAGTGCGGTTGAGCGGGCTCAGGTCCAGCGGCTGGCTGAGGTCCGGCTCGAAGGTGGAGTCGACCGACTGCTGGAAGCGGAAGAAGCCGGTCGGGTCGGCGGCCGCCTTGATCGCCATCAGCCGGTCCAGGTACTCGCCGTAGTAGGCGCGCGCCCAGTCCTTCTGCAGCGGGTCGATGTAGTTGACGTACGCGCCGTGGAAGTCGGCGCTGAGCGACTCGCCGACGCCGTGGGCCCACTCGACGTTGGCGCGGATCTGGGCCGGGTCGTCCCAGATCGCCTTGAGTTCGAAGACGTAGCGCATGTCGCGGTGCGGGTAGGGCCCGTGGCTGTCGCCGTCCGGGTGGCTGACCTTGCCCTGGCCGTGCGTCCAGACCACGAAGCTGTCGGGTGAAGGGGCGCTCGCCATGGCCTCCTTGACGGCCTCGATCATGCCGGGGCGCCAGCCGCTCTCGCCGATCACGCCGGAGCGGATGTAGGCCTGGCGGTCGCCGACCAGGGTGGAGCGGCCGATGGTGGCTTCCAGGGTCGGCAGCGGCATCGAGTAGAGGTTCACGTCGAAGGGCTTCAGCCGCAGCATCGGCTGCAGCAGATCGGCGCCCTCGGCGTACTCGCCGTTGAAGACCGGTGTGATCCGGAAGGTGGGGATCTTCCGGGTCGGCTCGGCCGGGTCGGGGTCGCGCCCGACGTAGCCGTACGCGGCCATCGCCCCGGGCAGGTCCTTGGCCCAGGCGTCGTACGCGGCGATCACCTCCTCGGCGCGCTCCAGCGGGTACGACAGCCCGCCGCCCAGCACGGTCGAAGCGCCCGGCGTGTGCAGCTGCAGCGTCATCTCGACGGCGACGCCGAAGTTGCCGCCGCCCCCGCCCCGGCAGGCCCAGAACAGGTCCCGGTCGGCCGCGTCGGGGGCGTCGGCGGTGAGGGTGCGCAGGCGGCCGGCGGCGTCGACCAGCTTGATCTCGGTGACGTTGTCGCTGCCCAGCCCGTACGAGCGGGAGACGAAGCTGTACCCGCCGCCCTGGAGGAAGCCGGGCAGCCCGACCGTCAGGCACCCGCCGCCGACGGGGATCAGCGGGGCGGCGTGGTCGATGACGTACTGGTACACGTCGGCCCAGATGGCGCCCATCTGCACGCGCAGCCGCTTGCGCTCCTTGTCCAGCGTGATGGCCTTCATCAGGCTCAGATCCAGCACGACGCCGGCCCGGTTGAGGCAGTACCCGGCGGCGCTGTGACCGCCGCCGCGGACCGTCATCGGCAGGTCGAGCTCCCGGGCGAAAGCGATGGTCAGGGCCACGTCGGCGGCCGAGTTGGCGCGCACCACGTACGCCGGGGGTGTCCTGGTGCGCCCGTTGTCGATCTCGATCGCCGTGGTGTAGCCGGGGCTGCCCGGCTCGCAGACGTACCCGCTCAGCTTCCGGGCGAGCTGGTCGACGGCCCGGTGATGGCTGCTCACACTGCCTCCGCCACGGTGCCGAACCGCAGCAGGGCGCTCAGGCTCGGCACGAAGAAGTACTCGCCGCCGCGCATCGTCACCCACTGGCCGACCCGCTTGGGGAAGAACGGGTCGGTGGGCAGCGGCGGGCTCTGCGAGAAGTCCAGCTGGTTGTGCGAGCCGTACACCTTGGGCCAGGGCTGCTCCTTCGCCGCGTCGCGCGGCTGCCCGGACGGCAGTTGGCCGATCACCGCGTCCAATCCGGTGCCGGGGCGCAGGAACTCCTCGAAGTTCGACCAGAGCGCCTGGATGAACTCGAACTGGTCCGGGATGCTGCTCTGCGCGCACAGGAACAGCAGCCCGACCTTGTCGCCCGGCGCCGGGTCCAGCGTCGCCGGACCGAAGCTGATGCCCCGTCGGGCGATCCGCTGCGTCCGCTCCTGGGTGAGCGGCACCGCGAACTGGCGCTGCTTGTCCCCGCGCGGGTTGACCTTGCGGACGTGGGAGGCGAAGGGGCAACGCACCGCGTCGACATCGCTGTCGTAGGTGAAGTTGTTCGGCAGCGTGGTCAGTCCCGCGACCTGCTGGTCCACCGCCGGCGTCCCGTCCTTGAACCGGCCGACCATGTACGCCCCGGCCAGCGCGACGTCGGCATCACTCGCCTCCTGCGCCTTGGGGTCGGCCTGCTGGGCGATCTCCAGGCCCAGGGCCAACTCGTCGGCCCGGAAGCCCGGTACGTCCTGCTCCAGCTTGCGGTACACGAAGTACGAGCCGTAGCCGTCGCCACAGCCCGCCGGGTCCTTGACCAGCAGCTGGTCCAGCGGCGCGCTCGGGTCGTACTTGTCGATGCCGCCGTTGCTGACCCTCGCCTCCTCGATGTCCCGGGCGAAGAAGAGCGGCTGGCTCACCCCGTCCGCGAAGCCGAAGTGCTCGTGCACCGTGCCCGTCGGGCTCGGGTTCCCCTGGGCGTCGAAGCGCATCGCGGTGCCGGTCTCCTCGGCGACGGTGGCGCCGATCGCCGCGAGCTGCTGCTTGAACGTTGCCACGAGGGGGTCGATCCGCTGCGTCGGATCGTCGTCGGCGACGATGACGAGCGCGTGCAGCGTGGCCTGGAAGGCGGGCTCCCAGGCCGTCACCGGCGGGTCATTGAGGAGGACGGTCCGGTTCTTGGCCCCGAGGGCGAAGGACGGGTCGTCCGGGGTGAGGTCCGCACCGAGCCGCAGATCGCGGTACCCGGCGGACGAGACCATCGCCCCGACGAAGGGCGCGCTGGCGGAGAGCACCAGGGCCATCCGGTCTGCCGCCGTAAGCGCGCCGTTCTTGGCGATCGTCCTCAGCGTCTCGCGGTAGCCAGCCGCCTCCCCCCACTGCGTCAGCGCGGATGTCACGTACGCGTCCCGCACCAGCGAGGCCAGCCACTGCCTGGCCGCCGTCCGCTCGTCGGGGGTCCCGGTCGCGAAGGTGATGAACAGGTGCCGACTGTGGTCCCGGCCGTGGCTCTTGAGGATGTTGCCCTGGAGGTCGCCCAGCGCGGCCCGTACGGCCTCCTGGGTGTTGCGGGTCGGCGGGATGGTCGGCGCATCGGGATCGATGGCGGTCTGCTTCAAGTCGATTGCCATGCCCTCCACCATGGCGGTGGGCCCGCGCGACCGGGACATCGCGACACGCGGCCCAAAGGCCCGCGCGAGCGGGTGCGGAACGGGTTCGACGTGCAGCTTTGTTCGGATACGGACCGTCGGCAGAATCTGACGATGGATCACCCGTTCGGCATTCCGGTCGGGGGTGCACCTATTTTCGTCATCTTGACGATATCCATCGCCGGGGCGATTATCGTCGTACTGACGAAAAGAGGTGCATTCCATGGCCGCCATCACCGCACGCCTCGGCTTCCGCCACCTGCACGCAGTCCCCACCGCCCACATCCGCCACCTGAACCTGGGCGAGGTCGCCCACGAGGGCACCGGGCTGGCCTTCTGGCTCCGCCCGCTCACCGCCGCCCTCTCCGAGGTGCCGGTGGACGACCGCGAACTCGCGATCGCACCGCATCGAACTGTGACCAGCGGCTTGCAAGATGGAACCACCAACCACTGGGCCTCCGCCAGACCGTAGCCACTTTCGAACCGCTGGTGACGGCCTTATCAACCATCGAACACCCTGTCTTCACGCCCCACGGCCGCGCGCGGTAACGGGCCCGCGCTCGACGGCGCCCTCACCGACCCGGATCGGTCCTGACGAGCGCCACGGGCCACCACAGAGCTCAACTACTGTGCGTTATAGGGCCGATGAGTGGCGATCAGGTCGCGGTACCAGGCGTACGAGGCCTTGGGGGTGCGCATCTGGGTCTCGAAGTCGACATGGACAAGCCCGAACCTCTGGCTGAACCCCTCGGCCCGCCGGACACCCTGTCATTGTAGTTGGATCATGAGTACGCTCTTTTGGGAAGCGCCCAAGTCGGCCCTACAAGGTGGCCGTTGCTGACTCATGAGCCGCACGGTAAGGGTGGTGTCCAGAGAACGCCGAGAGGGCACTGGGGGCAAGCTGTGGATGGGATTCGGATCGAGTAGCTCCGTAGCCCGTGACCTTTAGGCTGGCGCACTTGTTTGCGATCCCTCCCATGACAGCGGGGAGGAGCACCCCCGCTGTCATGGGAGGGATCTAGCATCACTGTCTCCGGCTGCAGCCGGCATCGTGCGCACAGCAGGAGATGGCAGCCCATGGCGGACACCCCCCGACCGGATACACCCCCGTCCGAGGCGGCGTTGGATGCCGACCTGCGGAAGCTGCTGCCACCAAGCCAGTGGGACGACCTGGAAGAGCGGTTCGACCGGTTGAAGGCCCAGTCGAACCCATGGGTCAGAGGCGCCGAGCTGGAGAAGCTGCTCGCGCAGGTCCTGAGGCGCGCCCACTTCCGGGTCGAGCACGACCCCGCCACGGCCGACCGGCAGATCGACCTGATGGCCTCCTCTCGGGACGGCACCTTCCTCATCGAGTCGAAGTGGACGAACAGCCCGTCGGACGTGGACGTGGCCGACAACCTGCGTGTGCGGGTGAAGGAGGTCGGCAGGCAGGCCGTAGGCGTACTGATCACCGTTGCCGGAGTCACCGGCCCGTGCGCGGCACGCATCGTGCGCTACCGCGAGGAGGCCCTTATCGTCGTCCTCGACGAAACCGACATCAATCTCGTCCTCAACAACCCGCACGAACTCTCCCGGCTGCTCTCCTTCAAGCGGATGCAGCTGGAGATGGCCGGCCGCGTGCATGTTGGAACCGACGGCAAGTACTGGCACCGCCCCGCGGTCGACACCGACTACGTCCTCCCGGATTCCACGCGGCAGATTGTCGACTTGGACGGCGAGCCGCTCACCGTCGTCACCGCCGTCGGCAACCACTCGCCCTACGTCTTCACCCTGGACCTACCCAACGTCGATTCGCGCTTCTCGTGGGGCTACGGGGTCACGCTTGACGTCTCGCTCGGCGCCCGAAGTGAGATCGAACTCCTCGATGCCCTCCGAAGACTCAATGAGCATGGGTGGCTCAGCAGGCACGCACACTGGACAATCCAGAAGGCGGACCAAGTCTGGCACGGCGTCGGAGCTCGGACCTTCGCCGCCACCCTGCCCGAGTGGCGGGACCGCCTGTCCGCCAGTAGCGGAGACTCCTCTGAGATCATCACGCTGTTCGACAAGATCGACGGCGGCTGGTACACGATCACCACAGGCGTGGACTGCGACGAGGCACGCCGAGCAGCGGAAGCGGTGCTCTCCTTCCAACTCGAAGGAGTGCCAGTTGACCAAGGTCCGCTGCGCCACCTTGTGGAGCAGTTCGAGGTCCCGCTTCGCGGCTTCTACCGGCCGCTGGCTGCGAGGGCTGTTACGGGGGGCTCGTCCCAGGACCGGCCGGAGTTGGAGGTCGTCGGGTTCGTGACTGAGCGAAGCGGTGACCGGCTGTGGACGGTCGGCGTAGTCGCCAAGAACCCCTACTACGGCCTCGCCTACGGAAAGCAGCCCCCATCTTGGCCATGGATAGAGTCCGGCGTGCTGGTCTGTTCCCTGCGCTCCCAGCACCCGGCGGACGAGCCGAGAAGCCGCTATCACCTGTACTCGTGGGCGCTCGCCTCGGCCTACGACTCGACCGCCGTGCAGATCGTCGCCGAGTGGTAACGGAGAACTGTTCTGGGCCCCGGCTACTGTTCGTCCCATAGGAAACTGTCCGAACAGCCCGATACGGGCAGTGTGTCCGGCCATCCCGGGGTCGGGCCGAGGGATTGCTGTCCGAGCATCGAGACCGGTCTCGCATGGCCGCTCTCGAAGCCCTGCTGGACCGTATCGCCAGGTATCAGGACATCGGCTTCCCCTTGGTACGTTGTGGTCCCCGCCGGCTCGGCGGGGACCACAACGCGTTGGCAGGAATCCCTCGGGCCCTCGCCTTACAGCACCACCGGAGGGATTGCCGACTGGCCTCAGGCGTCGCCGTCCCGCTCAGCTCGCCGGCCACCTCCAGACGGCCGCTTCCACACCGGCACCGCGTGTGCCCTTGAGTCGGACATCCGAAACGGGCTCAATGCCGAGTTGGTGGAGGGGATCGCTGATCAGGATCAGGGCCGGGTCGCCGCCGCTGCCTTCTTCGAGGTGTTCGGCCAGGAGCAGGACGTAGTCCTCGCCCTTCTCCTGGGCCCGCTGGAACTCCGAGGCAGTGAGTGTGACCTCGTTCGGGCGGGGGCCGCCGTGTGCCTTGATCTCGTAGTAGCGCCCGCTGCTGTCGACCGCGTCGGCTCCGACGTTGCGCTTTGCCCGCGCAGCACGTCCCAGCTCTGGCCGAGGATGTGATCCTGGGGGTCGACACCCACAAGGACATCCACGTCGCCGCCGTGATCACCACCCTGGGAGCCTCGCTCGCCCACCAGGAGTTCCCGACCACGGCCGTCGGCTATCGCCAACTGATCACCTGGGCACGGTCGTTCGGCATCGTTCGACGTGCCGGCGTCGAGTGCACCGGCTCCTACGGAGTCGCACTGACCCGAGCCCTGCACCGGGCTGACATTGAAGTCGTCGAGGTCAACCAGCCCGACCGCGCCACCCGGCGCAAGCGCGGCAAGACCGACGCCATCGATGCGGACGCAGCAGCACGAGCCGTCCTGTCAGGACGCGCCACCACCACGCCGAAGACCGCAGACGGTCCGGCAGCCGACATGCGCGTCCTACGGCTGGCGAAGGAATCGGCCGTCAAGGCGCGCACGCAGGCGATGAACCAGCTCAAGGCCGTCCTCCTGGTCCTTGACCCCGATCTGCGCGAACAGCTCAGCGGCATGACCAACTTGGCGCTGATCGCGACCTGCGCGGCACTCGACGGTGATCACAGCGAGGCAGCCTTCACGATGCGCCTGCTCGCCTGCCGGGTCCAGAACCTCACCCAGGAGGTCAAGGAGCTGACCAGACGCACCATCAAGGCCGTCAAGGCCAGCCGGCCAGAGCTGCTGGAGCTGGTGGGCGTCGGGCCCGACAGCGCCGCGGTTCTGCTCATCGCCGCAGGCGACAACCCTGACAGACTCGCAGATGAGGCATCGTTCGCTGCCCTGTGCGGCGTCAGTCCCGTCGAGCAGTCCTCCGGCAAGACCCAGCACCGGCGCCTCAACCGGGGTGGCCACCGGCAAGCCAACGCCGCGCTCTACCGCATCGTCCAGTCCCGCATACGCTGGGACGAACGCACCCAGGCCTACCTGCAACGACGCACTGCTGAGGGCATGTCCAGGCGCGAGATCATCCGCTGTCTCAAACGCTACGTCACCCGAGAGCTCTACCGGCACATCCGGCACCCAGCGGCAAGCGTGGTGCCTGCTGCCGCTTGACGAACCATAGGGGCATCTACGGAACCCACAAGACCCCGGCGATCCGCACCTGGCTGGCCCAACACCCCAGGTTCCACATGCACTTCACTCCGACCGGGTCATCATGGATCAACCAGGTCGAGCGCTGGTTCGGCTTCCTCACCGACCAGGTGATCCGCCGCGGATCCCACAAGAACGTCCAGGCCCTCGAACGCGACATCCGCAACTGGATCAAGAACTGGAACGAGGACCCCACACCGTTCACCTGGACCAAGACCGCCGACGAGATCCTCGACTCCCTCGCCCGATTCTGCCGATCTCCGGCGCAGGACACTAGCGAGCTGCTTGGGCCCACTGCGGCGGCCTTCGCCGTCACCCAGCTCGCCCTCACCCACCCCGACCAGTTCAGACCGCGGCTGGACCGCGGCGTGGCGCTGCGGCATGCCCAGGCGGAGCTGGTCGGCCCAGCCCGTCTGGAAGGACCAGCAAGAAACGGACTCACAGCCAGCCAGGGGCGGGTGGAGGAAAGCAGCGCAGTGGCCGTGGGTGGCGCGTAGAATCGGAAGCGGAAACCAGACTGCGACCGAACCCCGAATTTGTACCACAGGGGTGGTGAAGCCGGGATGTTGAAAACCATCTCCGGGGACGAGTTGGCCCGTCGCTTAGTTGCCCAACCCCGGCCTGGACAGCGGCGTCACGACATGCGCGACCTTCAGGTGACGGGTTCCCTCGACCTTGCCCAGGCGAAGATCGGAACTCCGGTCACCCTGACGGACTGTACCTTCGAGCGGATCGTGCTGACGGAGGCGAGCTTCCCGCAACTTCACTTGATCAACTGCAAGGTGGGTCAGCCCGAGAACTGGACGGGGGAACTCCACGCCAGTCATCTCAGTATCACCGATGGTGATCTCCAGCTGAAGGGGTTCCAAGGCGTCGTCGATCTCGGTGGGGCCCGCATTCGCGACGACCTCCACCTCGAAGGAGCTCGGCTGGCGGCGAAGCCTGGGGACACCTACTCGCTCAAGGCGACGAACATGCGGCTCGGCGGAAATCTCTGCGGCAGCACGAGCAAGGAGGTGTCCCACGGATCTGCGGATCCGCTCCAGGCTCGGTTCGAGTGCAGCGGAGCAGTCATCCTCGAAGACTCGCGGATCGATGGTTCGGTCTATCTCAGCGACGCGATGCTCGGTCGGACCAAAGACGAACCACATTATGCCGTCTACGGGGATGGCATGATCGTCGGCGGCTCGATCTACGGGGCAAGGCTGAGGGCCCACGGTCAGGTACGACTGGTCGGCGCCACCATCGGCGGAGCATTCGAACTCCAGGGTGCGCTGGTTCATCGCGATAGCGGGCGGTCCGAACGCCGACAGGGCGCCGTGATGCTCGACCGCTCTAAGATCGACGGGAGTCTCTTCTGTTCGAACGGATTCGTCTGCTACGGCACGTTCCACGCGAAGGGCATGCGGGTGAACGCCTCCGCCGTCTTCGACGGCGCCACGATCATTGCAGGACCGAAGACCGACGGTGCCGCGCTGCAACTCGACCGGGTGGTCATCGGCTCACTGATCTCCTTGGAGAACGGCTCGGCCGACGGCGATGTGGTCGAGCGCGTGCAGGAATACCGCCGATCCACAGCGGCCGAAGCAGAGACCGACGGACGACTGCGTTTCTGGACCAGGGGTGCGGTCACCCTGACTGGCGCTCAAGTGGGACTGGAGGTCCACCTCGACGTCACCGGTGTGCAGGGCGGCGGCACGGACCTCTACCGGGCCAAGGTCAAGCCCACCAGAGCTGGCCGCCACCGAACCAGAGCCCTCGGGAACAGCACGAGGGTGATCGCTGATCTCACCCGGTTACAGACCACGATCCTCAGGCTCTCGGGCGAACATGGATCCGTACGACGGGCCCCAGAAGGTGGGCTGATTGATCTGACCCAGGCGAAACTCGTCGTGCTCTGGGACCAGGATGACGTCTGGCAGGGCGCCCGGCCGAAGTCCGAGGGCCTCTACTACGTCCTCAAGGGCCTGCGGTACGAGGCTATCCACGCCAGCGACGTGCCGTTCGAGTCACGCCTGGATTGGCTCGCCACCACGTCCTGCTACGCACGCTCGGGCCGCCGGGCCGAGCGGGAGATCGCGAGTTACAGCTTCGGCGCGCCGGCGCCGCAGCCGTACGACCAGTTCGCCGCGGCATACGTCTCGGCAGGCAAGGACGACGACTCCCGGAGCGTCCTGCTGAGGAAGAACGAGGAGATCGAGCTCCACCGTCGAACCGTTCCACGCGACCGCTTGATCCCCAGGTGGCGGAGGCTCAAGGACCGCACGGTTGCTGGCCTGACCTTCGTCTGGAATCTCGCCCAGAGATTCCTCATCGGCTACGGATACCGACCGCTCCGGGCGCTGGTCTCGCTCTTGTTCCTCTGGGGCATCGCCGTCACCGTGTTCTTCCTCGTCCCGCCGGATCCCTACGTTCGGCAGACTGTGATCACCGCAAAGGGGGCGGAGCTGCCGCGGATGAATTGGGTCGAACATTTCACCTATCCCGCCGATCTGCTTATCCCCCTGGTCGGGTTCGGGGAGAAGGACCGCTGGCACCCCGCGGATGCCGGGACCGCATTCCTGGCCTCGGCCCTCGTCGTCGCAGGGTGGTTCCTCGGGGCGACTGTGTTGGTGAGCGTCACCAGGGCGGTGCGACGTCAGTGAGCTGGGCGCGACGCGGCCGCGCCCAGGGGGTCGATCTTCACCACCGGCATGCCCTGGGCGGACAGCAGCACCATCTGGGCCCGCCGCCAGGTCACCACCGACCCGGTGCCCCGCCGGACGATCCGCAGCAGACGCCGCCCCTCATCGTCATCGATGCCCCGCACCCGCACACGTCCAGTCACTTGAGCATTGTGCTCGTCCGGGGTGGGGTTGGGCGGTCAACTGTCGGGCACGGCTCCTACGATGCCAGGCATGGCGCGCTTTGAGGATCTCCAGCAGTCCCTGTGGGACACCGACAGCGACTACGGAGTGCAGCCGCCCGTGACCGACCAGGTGATTCTGGCGGCCGAGCGGCTGCTGAACGTCACGCTCCCCACCTCCCTGCTCGACCTGCTGCGACAGCAGAACGGGGGCCAGGTCACGAGCAGCCGGAATGCTTGCCCCACGAGCAGGCCGACCTCATGGGTGGAGTGCCGACCACGTCCCCTTCGACAGTCTGCTGGGCATCGGCCACCGCGAGCGAACGATCTCCCTGCTCGACAGCCCGTACCTGGTCGAAGAGTGGAACCTCCCCGCCCTGTGGTGCTGGTCTCGGGTCACGGGCCCTGCTGGATCGGGCTCGACTACCGGGCCTGTGGCCGGCAGGGGGAACCGTCCGTCGCCTGGTTCGACGCGGACGACAACTCGGAGTTGGCCCTCGCTCCGGACTTCCACTCCTTCGTCGAGGGCCTCACCTCCGCCAGCGGGTTCGAGAGCGCGGAGAGCGACGGCTCATTCGGCTGAGCCCGCACGCGAAGCGCTTCCGTACTACCAGTAAGGCCAAACCCCTGCCACAAGCCCGTCACAGGGCAAACGTTGCTTGATGCGGCACTAGCCACGCCTGCCATGGCCCGGTTGCGTCCAGGGAAGTGGTGCATGGGTCCTGCCCGGGTGGTCGTTTGGTGCGGCCGGAATCTCCGCCTACTGTCTTACCACTGTCCGGTCAGTCGATGCAGATCCGCATCGCCTGGCCGGGACCGACGCCAGGCCTACCTCGCGTGCCGAGCCTGGTGGGCCACGATCAGCTGGCGATACCAGGCGTAAGAGGACTTCGGGGTGCGGCGCTGGGTGGTGAAGTCAACGTGCACGAGGCCGAATCTTTGAGTCAACCCTTCTGCCCACTCGAAGTTATCGACAAGTGACCACGTGTAATATCCGCGGACGTCGACGCCCTCGGCGACGGCCTGGGCGAGGGCGTCGAGGTGGCCGGCCAGGTAGTCGATGCGGGGCTGGTCGGGGACGATGTCGTCCGCGGTCACCTCGTCGGCGACGGAGCAGCCGTTCTCGGTGATGGTGATGGGCGGGAGGGCGGAGCCGTAGCGGTCGCGCAGGCCGACGAGGAGTTCGCGCAGGCCGTCGGGGACGACGGGCCAGTCGAAGGCTGTGCGCGGTACGCCGTCGATGGGGGCCTCGGTGAAGGGGAGGCCGGGGTCGGTGGGGGCGGCGATGCGGGTGGGGTTGTAGTAGTTGACGCCGAGGCCGTCCAGCGGCGCGGCGGCGATCAGCTTCAGATCGCCGCCGTGGACGCTGCCGCCGAGGTCGGGGCCGACGCCGTAGGCCGACAGGTCGGGGTAGCGGCCGAGCAGCAGCGGATCGGTGAACAGGCGGTTGTGCAGGGCGTCGTAGGCCTCGGCGGCGGCGAGGTCGGCCTCGGCGGACGAGGCGGGCCACACGGGCGTGAGGTTGTTGGAGATCAGCACCTCCAGGCCCCGCTCGCGCAGCACGGCGGCGGCGAGGCCGTGGGCGAGCAGCTGGTGGTGGGCGGCGGGCAGCGCGTCGAGCATCAGGGCCCGGCCGGGGGCGTGGATGCCGAGGGCGTAGCCGTAGACCATGTGGACGAAGGGCTCGTTGAGGGTGATCCAGGCGGGCACCCGGTCGCCCAGGCGGTCGGCGACCACTGCCGCGTACTCGGCGAATCGGTATGCGGTGTCGCGGTTGAGCCAGCCGCCGGCGTCTTCCAGGGCCTGCGGGAGGTCCCAGTGGAAGAGGGTGGGCAGCGGGGTGATGCCGGCGGCGAGCAGGTCATCCACCAGGCGGTCGTAGAAGGCGAGTCCGGCGGGGTTGACCGCGCCCGATCCGGTGGGCAGCACCCGGGGCCAGGCGATGGAGAAGCGGTAGCCGTCCAGCCCGAGGCCCTTCATCAGGGCGATGTCCTCGGGGTACCGGTGGTAGTGGTCGCACGCCACCGCGCCGGTGTGGCCGTCGCGGACGGCGCCGGGGCGGGCGGAGAAGGTGTCCCACACCGAGGGCCCGCGGCCGTCCTCGTCCACCGCCCCCTCGATCTGGTAAGCGGCGGTGGCGGCACCCCAGCGGAATCCCGCCGGCAGGTCGAAGCGGTCCGGCATGACAGCCTCCTGAGATAACGTGAGGAGAGCTCATGTTATCGGCTCAACGCCGAAGCGCCAGAGGCAGTCGACTGCCGACGAGTGGGGCGAGGACCATGATCATCGCAAGCATCAGCCCGCCGCCGACGGCGAAGTAGTCGGGGGCGTTCTCGGCGATGCCGCGCGAGGTGAGGTTGCCGGCCGAGCCGTCACCCGCGACCACCACGGCGACGACGAGCGCGATCGCCACCACCACGACGAGCGCCAGTTCGAGTCCTGGCTCGCCAGCGCGTTGTCGATCGCCACCACGCCGATCGCCAGGTAGCAGAAGGCCAGCCGGCCGAACCACCAGCCGACCCTGGGGTTGGCCAGCCGCGAGGCCCACTGGTACGAGGAGCCACTGAGCGGGATGCGGGCCGCGAACTGCGCCACCACCAGCGCCACCAGCGTCTGCCCCAGCGCCGCGATCACCCAGAGCCGGATCCCGACCGGCCCCGAGGACTGCAGCACCTCGTCGAATCTCGCGAAGATCCCGACCGCCACCGAGATGAACGCGAACGAGATCGCGAACACCTGGAAAGAGCCGAGCGTCCGTTTCAGCTCCTGCCGGTACCCCCCGAGCTCCACGGCCCCTTCGCCGTCCTGCGCGTGCGAGTGCCGGACGAAGGTTCGGGCCGCAGCCCGGGGGCGGCTCGATGAAGCGGGTGAAGCGGGCGCCGCGGGCTGGGGAATCGCTGCCGTGCCGGCGGCTCGGCCGGACTCCTGCCCGGCCGGGCCGCCACCGTCATGCGAGCCGGGCGGTGAGGTCGGCGAGCAGCTCGGCCTCGGACGGGGTCGGATAGAAGTGGCCGCCCGGGAACCAGCGGTGCTCGAAGCCGCCGGGGACGGTCAGTTCGGACCACGCACGGACACCGTCCGGCGGGCAGTCGGGGTCGCTCTCCCCCGCGTAGGCGGTGATGGGCGCGCGCAGGGGTCTCGGCTGCCGTGGGCGGTACGTCTCGATGAGCCGGTAGTCGGCGCGCAGCGCCGGGAGGGTCAGCTCGCGCAGCTCCGGGTCGTCGTAGGCCTCCGCCCCGGGCCCGCCCAGCTGCCGGACGTCCGCGATCAGTGCCTCGTCGTCACGGGTGTGCAGGTCGGTGGGCGCGGCGCGGTGCGGGGCGACGCGGCCGGAGACCAGCAGGCGGGTGGGCGTGCGGCCGCGGCCGTCGAGCCGCAGGGCGACCTCGTAGGCCACCGCCGAGCCCATGCTGTGGCCGAACAGTGCCACCGGCCGGTCGAGGTACGGTTCCAGGGCGGTGTGGATCTCGTCCGCGAGGGTCGGCAGGTCGGGGGCGAAGGGCTCCAGGAGCCGGTTCTGCCGTCCCGGGTAGCGGACCGCCAGGAGCTCGACGTCGGCGGGCAGCCGTGCGGGCCAGCTGTCGAAGAAGTTGGCGGTGCCGCCGGCGTGCGGGAAGCAGACCAGCCGTAGCCTCGGCTGCTGCGCGCGCCGGTGCGCGCGGAACCACGCGCCGGCCTCGCTCCGGGCTGGTGCCGGCCGGGTGACCGGGTGTCCCACGGTTACCACCGGCCGCGTGACGGTGTGGAGTTGAGCTTGGCGCTGAACGCCGCGAGGAAGGCCGGGAGCTTGTCCACCATGGACTTGGGGACCGGGGTGGTCTGGACGGTGTCCCGTGCCACGTCCTGGAAGACGAGCGTGTAGGTGCCGTTCTCCTCGACGAGTTCGGCGGCGTAGAGCAGTGTTTCCATCGAGGTTTCCATCGGGGGCTCCTAGGCTTGGGTGTCGTTGAGCCAGGCGTTCCACGCCTTGGTGGCCCGCTGCTCGTCGGCGTCCTCGGCGAACAGGTGGTGGCCCAGCCAGAGCGGCCAGTTCCAGGTGCTGCCGTTGAAGAACCGGTACAGCGCGTCCGGGCCGCGCAGGCCGACGAAGTCGGGGCTGAGCCAGTCCACGACGACCGCCTCCGGGCCGCCGTCCGGACCGGGGACGTGGAGTTCGAGCTCGTCGCCGACGGCCGCGTCCTCGGCGAGGCCGAGGCGTCGACGCAGGGCGGCGAAGTCGGCCGGGTCGGTGGTGGGTTCGGGGCGCTGGGCCTTGACGTAGAAGGCGGGGCGGCCGCCGAAGTGCCGCAGGTACTCGGCGAGGCCGTGCTGGTAGAAATGGACGTGCTTCTCGGCCGCGTCCGCCTTGGTGTCCCAGATCTCGTCCCAGACGCCCTCGTGCACCCAGTGGATTCCCATGCGCAGGTGGCTCGTTCCGCTGTCCGCCGGCTCGATCCGGTAGCTGAGCGTGTTGGAGAACTCGTCACCCAGGGTCGCCCGGACGGCGAAGTGGCTCGGCGGCTCCCAGGCCACGACGGTGCTGTCGGACCGTGTCACCTTTCCGCCGACGCGCGGCTCGACCTCCATGGGGTACAGCCAGCCCAGGTTGCCGGCGCCGGTCGCGACCGCGGCCCAGACCTGTTCGGGCGCCGCGGGTAGGTCCTGTTCCTTGCGGACCTTGAACTCTCGGGTCATGGTCGGTTCTCCTTCGTCGTCGTTCAGGTGTCAGTAGGTGAGCGGGAGGGCGCTCAGCCGCCGCTGCAAGGGGTTGGGCCGCCATTCGAGGGCCGCCCCGCCGGCTGCTTCGTCGGCCAGCCTCAGCTGCGGGAGCCGGCGGACCAGCGTGCCGACGGCCACCTCCGCCTGGAGCTTGGCCAGCGGGCCGCCGAGGCAGAAGTGCGGGCCGTTGCCGAAGCTGAGGTGCCGGTTGCCGGGGCGGGACAGGTCGAGCCGGTCGGGATCCTCGAAGCGCTCGGGGTCGCGGTTGGTCGCGGCGAGGAACAGGTACACCAGGTCGCCCTCGCGCAGTGTCCGCCCGCCGATCTCGACGTCCTGCGCGACGACCCGGACGATCGCCTGGGTCGGCGTGTCGTAGCGGGCCAGCTCGTCCACGGCGGTGCGGATCAGCGCCGGGTCCTCGCGCAGCCGGGCCAGCTGGCCGGGGTGGCGCAGCAGGGCGAGCATGCCGTTGCCGACCAGGTGGGTGGTGGTCTCGTCGCCCGCGGTGATCAGGACGAAGCAGGTGGACAGCAGCTCGGAGTCGGTGAGCCGGTCGTCCTGCGCCTGTGTCGCGACCAGGGCGCTGATCAGGTCGTCGCCCGGGTCCGCGCGGCGTCGGCGGACGAGGCGGGCGAGGTACTCCTCGTACTGCCCGATCGCCGCCTCGGACTTGTCGAGGTCCTCGCTCATCCGGCCGAAGCGGCGGAACCAGGTCTTGACCTGCGGGCGGTCCTCGGGCGGGATGCCGAAGAGCTCGCAGATCACGGACAGCGGCAGCGGGGAGGCGACCGCGTCGATCAGGTCCATGGCCGGCCCGGCCGCGAGCGCCTCGTCGACGAGCCGGTCGACGATCCGCTGGATGCCGTCGCGCAGGGCTTCGACGCGCCGGGCGGTGAACGCGCGGTTGGCGAGCTTGCGCAGCCGGGCGTGGTCCGGCGGGTCGGTGTTGGTCATCACCCGGCCGAGCCGGTCGGTGATCCGGCTGAAGGCCTTCAGGTCGCCGCCGAGCGCGCCGTAGGCGCGGGTCATCCGGTCGCGGTCGTTGGACAGCCGCAGGTCGCCCAGGGCGGCCTCGACGTCGGCGTACCGGGTGAGGTACCAGATGCCCTCGGCGCTGCGGTGGACCGGGCTCTCGCGCCGCATGCGGGCGTAGAACGGGTACGGGTCGCGGCGGGCCTCGGGCGTGCGCAGCGACGCGGCGAGGTCGCCGGGCCGGGCGAGGCCCGCGCTGCCGCGGGCCTCGTCCAGGGTATCGGTGGAGGTCACGTCGGCCGCGTTACCGCTGGGCTTCCATGGCGTCGGCCAGGCTCTTGGGCCGCATGTCGGTCCAGGACTGCTCGACGTACTCCAGGCAGGCGGCGTGGGTGTCGGGGCCGTGGGTGACGGTCCAGCCCTCGGGGACGTCCGCGAACTGCGGCCACAGCGAGTGCTGGTTCTCCTGGTTGACGAGCACGAGGAAGGTGCCGTCCTGGTCGTCGAAGGGGTTGGTCATGGGAATCAGTCCTCCTGGTTGTGGATTGCGGTGGCACCGGCGTCACCGGCGTCACCGGCGTCACCGTGGTCACCGGTGTCAGCGGCGTCACCGGTGGCCTCGGCGAGCTTGGCGGCCAGGATCGGTCCGATCTGGGCCAGCGAGCCGGCTTGGGTCATCCGGTTGTGCCGGGTGGCGATCTCGTGCGATTCGATCCGGCCGGCGACGTAGGGGCGCCAGATCCCGGGCCCGGCGTTGTCCTCGGTCCGGTCGATCGTGGAGTTGAAGAGCAGCAGGTCTCCGTCGAACTCTCCGGGGACGAAGTCGACCGCCAGCTTCGCGTTGTTGATCATGATCTGGACGATGACCTCGATCTGCCGCTCCGTCAGCCCGGCCAGCGCGCTGCCCCGCCGGTTCAGGACCTCGGCGACCTCGCCGTAGGTCAGCGCCCGGTCGCCCAGCTCGTCCGGGTCGACGTCGAGCACACCGACCAGCACGTCCCGCTCGGTGGGCACGGGCACCTCCTCGAACTGCACGTCCTTCACCGGGTAGGCGTCGAGGATGGCCAGCAGTGCGGTGCGCTCGCCGCGCGACTGCAGCTCGCAGGCGAGCGCGTGGGCGATCAGCCCGCCGGCGGACCAGCCGAGCAGCAGGTACGGGCCCTCCGGCTGGATCTTGCGGATCTGATCGGCGTAGTCGGCCGCCATCTCCTCGTACGACGTCGGCAGCGGTTCGGGCCGGCCGAGGCCGCGCGCCTGGATCGCGTAGACCGGGTGCTGGGGACCGACGTGGTTCAGGAGCCCGCTGTACGACCAGCTGATGCCGCCGCCGGGGTGGATGCAGAACAGCGGTGTGCCGTTCCCGGTCGAACGCAGCGGCAGCACCACGTCCAACGCGTCGTCGGGGTCGTTCATGACCAGGCGTTCGGTGAGCCCGGCCACGGTCGGCGCTTCGAACAGCGTGCGCAGGCCCAGCTCGACGCCGAGGGTCTCGCGGACGCGGGACGCCAGGCGGGCGGCCAGCAGCGAGTGCCCTCCCAGGCCGAAGAAGCTGTCGTCGATGCGGACCTGCTCCAGGCCGAGGACCTCGGCGAACAGGTCGCACAGCAGCTGCTCCTGCGGCGTCCGGGGGCCGCGCCCGGTGCCCGGCGCACCGTACTCGGGGGCGGGCAGGGCGGCCCGGTCCAGCTTGCCGTTGGCGGTCAGCGGCAGCGCGTCCACGGTGACGAACGCCGACGGCACCATGTACTCGGGCAGCTCGCGGCGCAGCCGGTCGGTCAGCTCGCCCGCCTCGGGCACCCCCTCGGGGGCGGGCACCAGGTAAGCGACGAGCCGCTTGTCGCCCGGCTGGTCCTCACGGGCCACCACGGCTGCCTGGGCGACGCCCGGGCAGTTCGCGAGCACGGCCTCGATCTCGCCGGGCTCGATCCGCAGACCGCGCAGCTTGACCTGGTGGTCGGCCCGTCCGGCGAACTCCAGCGTGCCGTCAGCCAGCCACCAGGCCAGGTCGCCGGTGCGGTACATCCGGCTCCCGGCCGGGCCGTACGGGTCGGCGGTGAACCGCTCGGCCGTCAGACCCGGGCGGCCGAGGTAGCCGCGGGCCACTCCCACTCCCGCGAGGTACAGCTCGCCGACCATGCCCGTCGGCACCGGCCGCAGGTGGTCGTCGAGCACGTAGGCGCGCATGTTGGCCATCGGCCCGCCGATCGGCACGGTCGCGGCGTCCTCGGAGAGGGTGCGCACCGGGTGGCAGGTGGCCAGGGTCGTGGCCTCGGTCGGCCCGTAGCCGTTGACCACCTCGATGCCGGGGCAGGCCGCGCGCACGCGGGCGACGGCGGCCGGGGAGACCACGTCACCGCCGGTCCAGACCTCGCGGACCCCGGCGAGCAGGCCCGGCCGCTCCTCGGCGACCAGACGGAACAGGCCGGCCGTCAGCCACAGGCCGGTGACCCGGTGCTCGGTGACCGCCCGCTCGAGCAGGTCGAGGTCGAGCCGCTCCGGCGGTGCGACCACGATCCGGCCGCCGCTGAGCAGCGGCACCCACAGCTCGTACGTCGAGAGGTCGAAGGCGGTCGGGGAGTGCATCAGCACCCGCTCGTGTCCGCCGCCGCGCCATTCGGGGGTGAGCGCGAGGCCCACCACGTCGCGGTGGGTGACGGCCACGCCCTTCGGCCGTCCGGTGGATCCGGAGGTGTACATGATGTACGCCAGCTGCCGGGGGTCGCAGGGGACGTCGGGTCCGGACGCGTCGGGCTCGGCCCGGAGCAGCGTGGTCAGCACGTCCTCGGTGATCACCAGCGCGGCCCCGGTCTCCCGCAGGATCAGCTCGATGCGGGAGGACGGGAAGCGCGAGTCGAGCGGCACGTAGGCCCCGCCCGCCTTGACGATCGCGAGGATCGCCACGACCAGCTCCGCCGAGCGCTCCAGCATGACCGCGACCGGCGTCTCCGGCCGGACGCCCTCCTGGATCAGCGCCCGCGCGAGGCGGTTGGTCCGCTGGTCGAGCTCCCGGTAGGTCAGCTCGGTGCCGCCGGCCACGACCGCCACGGCGTCCGGGGTGGCGCGGACCTGGCGGGCGAACAGGTCCGGCACCGCGGCCTCGGGCAGCTCGGCGGCGGCGCCCGTGAACTCGGACAGCAGCCGGTGGCGTTCCTCGCCGGACATGATGTCGATGCGGCTGATCGGCCGGTCGGGGTCGGCGACCGCCGCGCGCAGCAGCCGCGCCCAGCGGTCGAACAGCAGCTCCACGGTGGGCGCGTCGAACAGGTCGGTGGCGTACTCCACCGCGCCGACCAGGCCGTCGAGGCCGGGGGCACCTCCCGGGCCGCCGGCCCCGGGGGGACCGTCCGGGCGGAACTGCTCGGCCAGGCTGAAGGTCAGGTCGACCCGGGACGTCCCGGTCGGCGCCTCCAGGTGGCCGGTCTCCAGCCCCGGCAGCGCGAACTCGCCCAGCGGCGCGTTCTGCAGGGCCAGCATGATCTGGAACAGCGGGTGGTGGGCGAGCGAGCGCACCGGGTTGACCACCTCGACCAGGTACTCGAACGGCACGTCCTGGTGGTCGTACGCGGTGAGCGCCTTCTGCCGCACCCGGCCCAGGAGTTCGGCGAAGCTGGGGTCGCCGCTGGTGTCGGTGCGCAGCACCAGGGTGTTGACGAAGAAGCCGACGAGCTCGTCCAGCGCCTGGTCGGTGCGGCCGGCGATCGGGCTGCCGACGGGGATGTCCGTACCGGCGCCGAGCCGGGTGAGCAGCGCTGCGAGACCGGCCTGGAGCACCATGAACAGACTGGCGCCCCGCTCGGAGGCCAGGTCCCGCAGGGCCTGGTGCAGTTCGGCGTCCAGCCGGACCACGACCCGGCTGCCCCGCTGGGAGGCCACCGGCGGGCGGGGCCGGTCGGCGGGCAGCTGCACCTGCTGCGGGATCCCGGCCAGCTCGTCCTTCCAGTAGGCCAGTTGCCGGGCGAACAGGCTGTCCGGATCGGCGGCGTCGCCGAGCAGATCGCGTTGCCAGCGGGTGTAGTCGGCGTACTGCACCGGCAGCGGGGACCACTGCGGCTCCTCGCCCCGGCAGCGCGCCGCGTAGGCCGCCGCGAGGTCGCCGGAGAGCGGGCCCATCGACCAGCCGTCGGCGGCGATGTGGTGCACCACGACCAGCAGCACGTGCCGGTCGGGGGCGAGCGCGTACAGCTCCGCCCGGACCGGTGGCTCCGCGGCGAGGTCGAAGCCGCGCCGGGCCGCGTCCGCCAGCCGTTCGGCCAGCCGGCTCTCGTCGAGCTCGACCACCGGCAGCTCCGGGTGCGCCTGCGAGGCGCTCAGCACGACCTGGTAGGGCACGCCGGCCGTCTCCCGGAAGACCGTCCGCAGGCTCTCGTGCCGGGCGACCACATCCGCCAGCGCGGCGTGCAGGGCCGGCCGGTCGAGTCGGCCGGTCAGGCTCAGCGCGAGCGGCATGTTGTAGGTGGCGCTCGGCCCGTCCATCCGGTGCAGGAACCACAGGCGGCGCTGGGCGAAGGACAGCTGTACGTGCTCGGGGCGCGGGTGGGCGGTCAGCGCGGGCCGTGCCGTTCCGGAGCCGTCGAGACGGGCCGCCAGCCCGGCCACGGTCGGGGTCTCGAACAGCGTGCGGACCTCCAGCTCCGCGCCGAGGGTCGCCCGCACCCGGGAGGCCAGGCGGGTCGCCAGCAGCGAGTGCCCGCCCAGGTCGAAGAAGCTGTCCTCGACCCCGACCTGGGCGAGCCCGAGCACCTCGGCGAACAGCTCGGCGAGGAGCTGCTCCTGCGGGGTGCGCGGCGCCCGCCCGGCTCCGGTGGAGCCGAGGTCGGGAGCGGGCAGCGCGCGGCGGTCGAGCTTGCCGCCGGCCGTCAGCGGAAGCGTCTCCAGCACCACGAACACCGAGGGGATCAGGTAGTCGGGCAGCCGCTCGCGCATCCAGTCGCGGAGTTCCCCGACGAGGGCGCCGGTGCCCCGGCTGCCGGTCGGGCGGTTGGTCAGCGAGGACAGCGCCCCGCCGGTGGCCCCGGCCGGCCGGTACGGCTCGACCGGGGAGCCGTGGTGCGCCCGCGGATCCGCGAAGACGACGTCCACGGCGTCGGCCCGGGTGGCCGACCAGGTGACTCCCACCCAGCGGTCGAGTTCCCGCCCGAGCTCGTGGAAGTCGTCCGGGTCGGGCAGGCCGCCCTCCTCCGGGGCGTGCAGCCGTTCCAGCAGCTCGGCGAGCGAGGCGTCCCCGTCCTGCACCGCGCGGGCCAGGGCGGACTCCCGCGCCACCCGGTGGTTGGGCACCCCGGTGACCCGCAGCACGCCCGCGAGCGGCCGGGCGAGCAGCTCGCGCAGCTCGGCCAGGCCGGCGACCTGCCGCCCCCACTCCAGCTCGACCGGCCGGCTCGTGGCCGCCGGGGCGACCGGTGACTTGTGCAGCGTCACGTCGTAGCGGTAGCGGGTCAGTTCGTTGTGGTGGCGGCCGCGCTTGACCTCCACGGCCACCGCACCGATGTCCGTACCGTGCTCCCGCAGGGCGGTGAAGAACTCCGGGTCGACCAGGAGTTCCTTCTCGACCCGGAGGGCCTGCTCCACGGCGCGGCGCACCGCCGCGAGCTCGGTGCCGGCACCGGCCCGGTGCAGCTGGACGGCCGTGGCCAGCGGGCGCAGCAGCCGCAGGTTGCGGACGTCGCCGACGAAGAGCGCGCCGCCGGGGGCGAGCAGCCGCATCAGCTTCCCGATCACGTCCGCCAGGTAGTCGGCGGACGGGAAGTACTGCACCACCGAGTTGATCACGATGGTGTCGAACGTCCCGGAGGGCAGTCCGTCGGTGTCGTGCGCCGGGCGGGTCTGCAGCACGACGCGCTCGGCCAGGTCCTCCCGCCGGACCACCTGGGCGGCCAGTGCCTCGATCGCGGTCGCGGAGAAGTCCGTCGCCCAGTAGGTCTCGCAGTGCGGCGCGATCTGCGAGAGCAGCAGACCGGTGCCGACGCCGACCTCCAGCACCCGGCGGGGGCGCAGGGCCAGGATGCGGGAGACGGTGGCGTCCCGCCACTGCCTCATCTGGTCGACGGGAATCGGGCTCGCGTCGTAACTGCTGTTCCAGCCCACGAAGTTCTGGCCGAAGGCGGCCTCCTCGGGGGTGATGGGCAGGGCGTCGTAGATGTCCTGCCACTCGCCGACGTGATCGGCTTCGAGACCGCTGTCCCGGGACGCCTCCGGACGCGGGACGACGTAGCCGATGAGCCGGTCGTCCTGGGCGAGGACGGCGGCCCGGGCGACGGCCGGGTGCTCGGCCAGGGCCGACTCGACCTCGCCGGGCTCGACCCGGAAGCCGCGCACCTTCACCTGGTCGTCGGCCCGGCCGAGGTACTCCAGCTGCCCGTCGGCCCGGAACCGCACCACGTCGCCGGTGCGGTACATCCTCCCTCCTTGCCCGCCATCGGGCTGGGGGCACCTCCCGGCCGCCAGGCTGGGGGAGAGGGGCCCATCCCCGTCCGCGCCGAACGGGCAGGCGACGAACCGTCCGGCGGTCAGACCGGGCCGGTCCAGGTAGCCGCGCGCCAGCCCGGCGCCGGCCACGTACAGTTCCCCCGGCACGCCCGGCGGCACCGGCCGCAGCCGCTCGTCCAGCACGTAGACGCGGGCGTTGGCGATCGGACGGCCGATCGGTGGCACGCCGGAGCCCGGGGACAGCGGGTCGCTCATCGTCGCGCACACGGTCGTCTCCGTCGGACCGTACGCGTTGATCATCCGCCGGCCGGGCGCCCACCGGGCCACCAGCTCCGGCGGGCAGGCCTCACCCGCCACCACCAGCGTGGAGACGGTCAGCGAGTCCTCCGGCAGGGCGCCCAGGACGGACGGCGGCACGGTCACGTGGGTGACCGCCAGGCCCGGGTCGGTCAGCGCGGCCACCGGCTCGGCGGCGGGCAGCACCAGAGCCGCGCCGCGCAGCAGGGCGGTGAAGACCTCCGACACCGAGGCGTCGAAGCTGGGCGAGGCGAACTGCAGCACCCGGCTGCCGGGGTCGATCGCGAACCGCTCGATCTGGGCCGCCACCAGACTGGCCACGCCGCCGTGGCCGACCACGACGCCCTTGGGGCGGCCGGTCGAGCCCGAGGTGTAGATCACGTACGCCGGGTGCCGGACGTCCAGCACGATCTCCGGATCGGTCTGCGGCCAGTC